>JAFRUW010000049.1 GCA_017438675.1 Oscillospiraceae bacterium
CTATGAGCACGTCATACGCAATGAAGGCGAATACCTAGAAATCTGGCAATACATAGACGGCAACTCCGCCAAATGGGCGGAGGACGAATACTACACCATCAACTGAGAACCACCACGATCAGGAGACATCACCATGCTTATAAAAGGAATTGAAGTGGGTCATCTGGAGACCAACTGCTACATCGTGACAGACGAAAACACGCTGGACTGCGCCATTATCGACCCCGGCGACGAATCCAACACCATCATGGATTACGTGGAGGAGCACCGCCTCCGTCCCGCGGCGATATTCCTCACCCACGGCCACTGGGATCATGTCGGCGCCGTGGACGCCATCGCCGAGGAGCTTGACATTCCCGTCTGGATAAACGAAAAGGACACAGTACCCGGCGCCCGGAGCCAGCGGCACAAATTCCACCGGGAGGGCACCAAAAGCTACAGGGACGGCGACATCCTGAAGGTGGGAGAGCTGGGCTTCCTCGTACTTGAGACCCCCGGCCACTCCTTCGGCTCCGTCACCCTCCTCTGCGGCAACGCAATGTTCTGCGGCGACACCCTGTTTAAGGGGAGCTGCGGAAGGGTGGACTTTGAAGACGGCGACCCCCAGGAGATGATGAAATCCCTCCTCAGGCTGTCCAAACTGAAGCAGAACTACGAGGTCTATCCCGGTCACGGCGAGTACTCCTCCCTTGACAGGGAGCGGCGCTTCAATCCCTACATGATCTACGCCATGAGAAACGAGAAGCAATGAAGCTTATACTGAAAGATCACGAATACAAATACGCCGTGGAGCAGATACAGCTCACCATGTTCCCCGAGGAACGGCCGGAGTTTACGGACGGGCCGGTTCCCGAGGGTGAAAACTGCGGAACCGTAAGCCTGTCTTACGGCGAAAAATACGCCACCGCCGTGACAATGCTGAACGTGGACGGGAAAACCGCCCGGGGCAGCGCGAGAGCTGCGGCCGAAAAGCTCACGGACAGATTTGAGTCTGACAGGCTCCTGCAGAAGATAATAAAGCAGTCCTTTTTCAGAGCGGCGGTGAAGCTCACGGGGCGCCGCCCTGTGTGGGGCTCCCTCACCGGCATACGCCCGGGAAAGCTGGCGGCGAATATGATGGAAAAGGGCATGACGGAAGCGGAGGTCAGAACGGCACTGCTCAAGGATTATTGCGTCGAACCCAGGCGGACGGAGCTCTGCCTGGAGGCTGCAAACGCGGGCCTTGCCCTTAAAAAGAGCCTTACGGACAGGGACATCGCCATGTACGCGGGAATACCCTTCTGCCCCACACGGTGCGCCTACTGCAGCTTTGTGAGCCACAGCGTGGAGAAGTCCATGAAGCTGGTGGAGCCGTTCCTGGGCGCTCTGGAGCGGGAGATCGCCGCCACTGCCGCAATAGTAAGGGAGCTGGGTCTCCGTACCCGGTCACTGTACATGGGCGGCGGTACCCCCACTACGCTGGACAGTCATCAGCTTCACCGACTTTTCACCTGCCTTGAGACAAATTTCGACCTTCATGCCATGACGGAATTCTGCGTGGAGGCGGGCAGGCCCGACACCATCGATGAGGATAAGCTCAAAGTCATGAAGGCCCACGGGGTGAACCGCATAAGCATAAACCCCCAGACAATGAGTGATGAGGTTCTTAAAGCCATAGGGCGCAGGCACACGAAGGATGACATTTTACGCGCCTTCGACCTTGCCGCAAAGGTGGGCTTCGACGTCGTAAACATGGACCTTATCGCCGGACTCCCGGCGGACAGCGCCGAGGGCTTCAGGGCCACTCTGGACGAGGTCATGGCGCTCTCCCCGGAGAACATCACCGTCCACACCCTGTCCCTGAAAAAAGGCTCCCGCATAACCCTTGAGGGGACGCCCATCCCCGATGATAAAGACGTGGGTGACATGCTGGACTACTCCTTGGAGAAACTGTCCGGCGCAGGATACGTCCCCTACTACCTCTACCGGCAGAAATTCATGTCCGGCGGCTTTGAGAACATCGGCTGGTCAAAGCCGGGAACGGAGAGCTTTTACAACATCGCCATCATGGAGGAGCTGTGCTCCATAATCGCCATGGGCGGCGGCGCCTCCACAAAGCTGGTGGCTCAGGAAACGGGGAAAATCGAACGGATTTTCAACGCCAAGTACCCCTATGAGTACATTGACGGTATAGACAGGATCGTATCTGCCAAGGATTATATAAAGGACTTTTACGGAAAAGAGGTGCATCTGTAATATGGAGTATGGAATCAGGGATATTCTCTTCCGGCTTGACAGGGACCCGCGGGCCTATGCCGACGATTGTGAAGAGCGCTACGAGGATCAGATAACTCTTGCGGCAAGGCGGATATACCACAGCCTCGACAAGCGCCCGATAGTGCTTCTCACCGGCCCGTCAGGCTCCGGCAAGACCACTACGGCCATAAAACTGGTGGACGCACTGAAGAAACAGGGCGTGGGCAGCGTGTGCATCTCCATGGACGGGTATTTCAAGGACTACGAGCCGGAGACCGCGCCCCGTACACCTGACGGCAGCCGGGATATGGAGTCCCCGCTGTGTCTCGATCTGGAGTACATGGCACAGCAGTTTAAAGAGCTCAGTCAGGGCAAGGAGGTTATAATCCCCACCTACGACTTTGCGCTTGAGCGCCGGTCCAGGGAAAAGGGCACACCCCTCCGCCTCGGCGAGGGCGAGGTGGCGATCTTTGAGGGCATCCACGCCCTTAACGAAATGGTCACCGATATCAGCGGAGTGGACACCTTCAAGCTCTACGTCAGCGTTAATTCCGACATCGTAGACGACAGCGGCGACGTGGTCTATGCCCCCCGCACGGCGAGACTTCTCCGCCGCATGATCCGGGACAGCAATTACCGCGCCGCTCCCCCGGAGTACACCCTTGAGCTCTGGCCCAACGTCATCCGGGGTGAGGATCTGTACATCTCCCCCAAGCGCGGGAAGGCGGATATGGAGATCGACACCTTCATGCCCTACGAGCCGTCGGTCATGCGCACCTTTGTGCTCCCGGTCATCCGGGACATCCCGGAGCTTCAGGATATATGCCGCCTGCTCTCGGTGTTCCCCGAGATCGACAACGGCATGATCCAGAGCGACTCCCTTCTCCGGGAGTTCATCGGCGGCGGCATCTACAACTACTGATTCAAAAGATATGGGCAGGTTTCTTTTGAGTTGTTATCAGCCGTAAAGCCGATATAATGTAAACTTTTTATGTCTTTTAATACAAATCCACTTTGTGTGATAAAATAGGCTTATCCGAAAAATCAAGCGTTTCAAAGAGGGTATACCCATGCTAAGAAATTGGCTCAGAAACTTTATGATAGGGCGTTACGGGCCCGATCAGTTTAATATGGCGCTGCTGATTGTTACGGCTGTTTTATCCGTCCTGTCCGCGATCTTCGACTGGTGGCTGATGCGTATCCTTGCGTATATCGCACTGGGCTACACGCTGTTCAGGATGTTTTCAAAGAACATAAACGCAAGGCGCAGGGAAAATGACAGATTTCTCAAGTACTGGTGGCCGGTCAGGACGAAGATTATCAACCAGTACCGCAAGTTCAGAGGCCGGAAGGATTACGCGTATTTTAAATGCCCCGCCTGCAGGAACAACCTCCGGGTGCCCAGAGGCAAAGGCAAAATCCAGATCACCTGCCCCAAATGCGGCGAGAGATTTATTAAAAAAACATAATCACAAAAAACCGCCGGGCTTTCGCTCAGCGGTTTTTCATGTGAAGGATTCCAATATACCGGGGTGTTCGGACGCTTCAGCGGAGGGCGTCCGCTGTCTGCCCCTTACGGGCCTTGATGATGTATCTGGAAATGGGCTTGTAGATAAAGAAGGTCACTGCGGAATTGATGCCCGCCTTCAGGAGGTTAAAGGGCAGTATGATGGGGAGAAGCATTGCGTCCACCGCCTCTGTGGGGGCACCCATAAAGCGGGGAGTGATAAAGTGATTCGCAATGACCATAACGCCGCCCATAAGGAGCGTGCCCACAATGAGCGCGATCAGGGCGTGCTTCCTGGTGCGGTTGCGCTTGTAGATGATGCCTGCCGGGAGGCAGAGGGCGGTGGTGGCGATAACGTGCATGATAAAGCCGTAGACGCCGCCGGAGGCGCTGACGGTGAGGGCCTGGATCGCAGCAGCGATGACAGTGACAATGATACCTGCCGCGGGGCCGTAGGCAAAGGCGCAGATCAGTATGGGAATATCCGCCGGATCGTACTCCAGGAAGGGCGCCGCCGGGAAAAGCGGAAAGTGGATAAACGCCACAAGCACCACGGAGATAGCTGTGAGCACCGCCATGACGGTGATGGTTCGTGTGTTCTTAAACATAATAACAGCTCCTTTTGAGAAAAATAAAAAACCCGAAGAAAATACATCTTCGGGCGAATGGACATAAATACATCTTCTTCCATCCAGACTGTACTGTCGGTACCGGAATCACACCGGTTCAGCTTTCGCTCGCGGACTTGAATAATATCACCGCCGGTCGGGAATCGCACCCTGCCCTGAAGACAACGTATTGACTTTGCAGGTTGGATTATAGCACAGTCCCATGACCATTGCAATACCCTATTGCAGATGATTGACAAATTCGCTGAAATGCCCTAAAATGATGAAAGTTTATAAAGAACGGTGAAAGAAATGACTGAAAGAGCCACTAGCTGCAGCTTTACCGGCCACAGGCCCATTAAGCTGCCCTGGAAAAACGATGAATCTGATGAGCGGTGCGTGGAGCTGAAGAAGAAGCTCTACGACATTGCGGAGGCGGTCTATCTCTCCGGCGTCAGGCACTTTCTGTGCGGCATGGCCCAGGGGAGCGACCTGTATTTCTGTGAGACAATAATTGAACTGCGGAACAGGTACCCCGATGTCACCCTTGAGGCGGTGATACCCTGCGAGACCCAGGCGGCGAAATGGCGGGAGCAGGACAGGGAGCGGTATTTCCGGCTGGTCGCACAGTGCGACACCGAGACCATGCTCCAGAGGGAGTACACCCCGGACTGTATGTCAAAGCGCAACAAATACCTGGTGGATCACGCTTCTGTGATAATCGCGGTGTACGACGGGACCTTCGGCGGCACCATGCAGACCATTATGTACGCCAGACAGCAGGATCTTGAGATCATCCAGATAAGACCGTAAATCAATAACAAACCATTCAAGCGGCGGGCCTCAGCGCCCGCTGTTTTTGCGGTTTTTGCCGTGTGTGGATCGTTGCATGTCAGGCCCCCAAGGGCCGCGGGGGCTGTCACCGCAGGTGACTGGGGGATTGTCTTTCCGTGTTATGTCAGCCGGCACCATGCATTTTCATCGCAATACCTCGGTAATCGCAATCTGTACAACGGTGCGATGTGGGCATCGCACCCTACGTCTTGTATCGCAGGTCGTCCTTCTATTGCCAGTGCGTTCTTTATCCGAATCGGCGCCGTCGGCGGGAGGGCGCAGAGGCCCTCCCCTACACGGGCATGGCGGTTTTCTGCACCTGCATGTAATATCTTCCGCACCCGTAGGGGCGATCATTGATCGCCCGCCGAACAGACTGCGATAACCGGGGCGTTATGATGAACACGCGTTATATCGGTTGACATAACACGAGCCGATGCCATCATCGACCCGTGTTTTTTGGCCTCCGAAGGCCGTAACGGCGTAAATATCAGGATTTTTTTGCCCCAAATTTCATAAAATTTGTCATTTCCCTTTTTTTATTTAAAAACTTGTGATATAATACATTGATATTTATAACTATAAGTGTCTCTGTGAGGGCTTTCCCCCGGAGATCGGATATATAGGATCGTGAATTACGAAAGGAACACAAACCAACATGGCAAAAAAAGGCATTTTCAATAAATTGTTCGGAACGAAATCGGAGCGTGAGCTGAAGCGCATCATCCCCATTGCCGACAAGGTGGACGCGCTGGAGGAGGAATGGCGGAAGCTTACGGACGAGGAGCTGAAGGCAAAGACCGGTCAGTTTAAGGAAAGACTGGCAAACGGCGAAACCCTGGACGATATCCTGCCCGAGGCATTCGCAACAGTCCGCGAGGCGGCTGACCGCGTCATCGGACTGAGACCCTACAGAGTGCAGATCATCGGCGGCATAGTTCTCCATCAGGGCAGGATCGCCGAAATGAAGACCGGTGAAGGCAAGACCCTTGTCGCCACCCTCCCGGCATATCTCAACGCCCTCACAGGCAAGGGCGTGCACATCGTCACCGTAAACGATTACCTTGCCCGACGCGACAGCGAGTGGATCGGCAAGGTCCACAGATTCTTAGGCCTCACCGTTGGCCTTATCGTTCACGGCCTTGACAATTCCCAGCGCAAGGAAGCCTATCAGTCGGACATCACCTACGGCACCAACAATGAGATGGGCTTCGACAACCTCCGCGACAACATGGCCATCTACAAGGAGCGCATGGTTCAGAGGGGCCACGTCTTCGCCATCGTGGACGAGGTGGACTCCATCCTCATCGACGAGGCCAGAACCCCCCTCATCATCTCCGGCGCGGGCGACAAGTCCACGGAGCTTTACGAACAGGCGGATCAGTTCGTCGCCAGACTGAGGAAG
>JAFRUW010000050.1 GCA_017438675.1 Oscillospiraceae bacterium
CTCTGCGCGGGCGACACATTCAGGGCTGCGGCAGCTGAACAGCTAACCGTATGGGCCGACCGAACCGGCGCCGACATAGTGCGTCATTCCGAGGGCTCCGACCCCGCAGCTGTGGTCTTTGACGGCATCTCCGCCGCCAAATCAAGAGGCGCCGACGTCATCATCTGCGACACGGCGGGCAGGCTTCACAACAAGTCCAATCTGATGAACGAGCTTAACAAGATAAGCCGCGTCATCGACCGTGAGCTTCCCGGAGCCGACAGGGAGACCCTTCTTGTCCTTGACGCTACCACAGGCCAGAACGGCCTTATCCAGGCGAAACAGTTCAAGGAATCCGCCGGCGTTACCGGCATCGTCCTTACAAAGCTTGACGGTACGGCAAAGGGCGGCATAGTGTTCGCCATCGCAGACCAGCTCAGACTTCCGGTGAAGTACGTGGGCGTAGGCGAGAAGGTGGACGATCTGATAAAATTCGACCCCGATGAGTTTGTTGATGCTCTTTTAAGTTAATCTGAGGTACTGATATGAAATTTGTGCTTGCCACCAACAACAAGGGAAAGCTCAGGGAGATAAGGGAGCTTTTTGCCGACATGGGTATCGAGTTTATAACCCAGAGAGAAGCGGGCCTTGAGACAGAGGCTGAGGAAAACGGCTCCACCTTCGAGGAAAACGCCATGATCAAGGCGAAGCATGCCTGCGACGCCCTGGGGCTTCCCGCCATTGCCGACGATTCCGGCATCTGCATAGACGCCCTGGACGGCGGGCCGGGGATATACTCGGCGCGGTTCGGCAATCTGAAGGTCGATGCTTTAAAGAATCAGTATGTACTTGATCTGATGAAGGACACGGACCTGAGGGGCGCCCATTACGTCTGCGCCATTGTGTGCCTTATGCCAAACGGGGACATGATCGAGACCCGGGGCGAGTGCTGGGGCGAGATACTGAGAGAGCCCAGAGGCGAGGGCGGCTTCGGATACGATCCCATATTTTTGGTACCCGAACTCGGCAAGTCCATGGCTGAGCTCACCATGGAGGAGAAGAACGCCGTTTCCCACAGGGGAAGGGCGCTCAGAGAATTCAAGGCAAAGCTTAATAAGTATTTAGAGGAGAATAAATATGCTGACCGGTAAAGAGCGCGCCCAGCTTCGGGCCATGGCAAATACGATAGACACGATCATTCAGATCGGCAAGGGCGGCATCACCGATGCGGTGGTGAAGTCAGTGGACGACGCCCTGAAGGCAAGGGAGCTTGTGAAGGGCAGGGTTCTGGAAAACTCCCTGCTCACAGCAAGAGAGGCATGCGACGGTCTGGCGGAGGTTTTAAACGCGGAGCCTGTCCAGTCCATAGGATCGAAATTCGTCCTGTACAGGGAGAATAAAGAGATCGACAAGACTAAGAGAATCAAGCTGGTGAAATAAATTGAGACTTGGTATTTACGGCGGCACATTTGACCCGCCCCATCTGGGACACCTGACAGCTCTCAAAGCCGCCGTCAGGGAGCTTGAACTTGAGAGGGTCCTGGTCATCCCCACGTTTATTCCTCCCCACAAGGAGCAGGCGGCGGGTATGGCATCCTGTGAGGACAGGCTGAAAATGACGGAGCTGTGCTTTGGTGATGCTCCCGGCGCCGGGATCTGGGACGGCGAGATAAAGCGGGGCGGCAGGAGCTACACGATAGATACCGTCACGGAGATCAAAAAGCTGTACCCGGACAGCGAGATCGTCCTCCTCATGGGTACGGATATGTACGTTACCTTAGAGGCGTGGCGGGAGTTTGAAAGGCTTCTGGGCCTTGTCACCTGCGGAGTGTTCATAAGGAACAGCGGAGAAGAGGACACGGTAAGGACTCATGAGCTGCGGCTTCGTGAAATGTACGGCGCGAAAACGGAGATCATTCCAAATGATCCGGTGGAGATATCCTCGACAGAGCTGAGAGAGCTGCTCCCGAAGCGTCAGGGACGTGAGTTCCTGCGGGACGAGGTATATGAGTATATCGTGAATAAGGGGCTTTTCGGAGTGAAGGCAGATTTCGACTGGCTGAGATGCAAAGCCTATGACATGCTTAACGAAAGGCGTATCCGCCACGTTGCCGGATGCGAAGCCGAAGCGGTGAAGCTGGCGAAGGCCTGGGGCTGCGACGTCGAGCTTGCAAGAGAGGCTGCCATACTCCACGATATCACGAAAAAACTCGATCTTGAGGGACAGTTGAACTTATGCAGTGAGTATGGTATTATTATTGATGAAATAGAACGCAGTGAGCTTAAACTGCTTCATTCCAAAACCGGCGCATATGTTGCGAAAGACAGGTTCAATGTGTGCGGCGAGGTATTTAATGCCATTTTATGGCATACTACGGGCAGGGAGGATATGTCCCTTCTTGATAAGGTGATATATCTTGCCGATTATATCGAGCCCACAAGGGACTTTGAAGGCGTGAAGTCCCTGAGGGCAAAGTGTTATGAGGATCTGGACGGGGCCCTTTGCCTCGGACTGGAAATGAGTATAGCTGACATGGAGCAGTACGGGGTACGGCCCCATGAGAGAACGGCAAATGCTTTGAATTGGTTGAGAAAAGGAGAACACTATGATAACACCGAAAGAGATGGCTGAGCTTGCCGTAAAGGCACTCGACAGCAAAAAGGCAAGGGACATCAAGTTACTGAAGACCACTGACATTACGGTTCTGGCGGATTACTTCATAATCTGCACAGCAGGCTCCGCTACCCAGATAAAGACCCTCAGCGACGAGGTGGACAGAGTACTGACTGAGCAGGGCGAGCCCTCCATCAGAGTTGAAGGCTACCGGAACGGCGGCTGGGTGCTGGTGGATTTCGGCTGCCTGATCGTCCACATTTTCCTCCAGGAAATCAGAGAATTCTACGACCTTGAACGTCTTTGGAGCGACGCAGAGGACGTTGACATTTCCGCGTTGATAACAGAATGATATATATAAGAAGGGTAAGACGATGAAATACGAATTTTCCAGAATAGAAAAGAAATGGCAGAAGAAGTGGGACGAGGAAAAGGTTTACGCCGCCGAAACAAATTCCGATAAGCCCAAGTTTTACGGACTTATTGAGTTTCCGTATCCCTCCGGCGACGGCCTCCACGTCGGCCATCCCAGACCCTACACGGCGATGGACATAGTGACCCGCAAAAAGAGGATGGAGGGAAAAAACGTCCTGTTCCCCATAGGCTTTGACGCCTTTGGACTGCCCACGGAAAATTACGCGATAAAGCACCACATGCACCCGGCGGCGGTCACAAAGAGGAACATCGCCCGCTTTACCGACCAGCTCAAGATGCTGGGTTACGGTTTTGACTGGGACAGAGTGGTGGATACCACAGATCCCGAATACTTCAAGTGGACTCAGTGGATATTCCTCCAGATGTTCAAGAAGGGTCTGGCGTATAAGATGGGCATGCCTGTTAACTGGTGTACCTCCTGCAAGTGCGTCCTGGCCAACGAGGAAGTCGTAAACGGCGTGTGCGAGCGCTGCGGCTCCGAGGTCGTTCGGAGGGAGAAGAACCAGTGGATGCTGGGCATCACCAAGTACGCACAGAGACTTCTGGACGATCTGGACGAGGTGGACTACATCGAGCGCGTTAAGATCCAGCAGCGCAACTGGATCGGCCGCTCCACCGGCGCCGAGGTGGATTTTGAGACCACCGCCGGCGACAAGCTGACCGTGTTTACAACAAGACCCGACACTCTCTTCGGCGCCACTTATATGGTAATCGCGCCGGAGCATGAGATACTCAACAAATGGCAGGACAAGCTCACAACTCTGGATGCGGTGAAGGCATATCAGACCGCCGCTGCCAAGAAGTCCGATTTCGAGCGCACCGAGCTTGCCAAAGACAAGACCGGCGTCAAGCTGGAGGGCGTCCGCGCGATAAACCCCGTAAACGGCATTGAGATACCCATTTTTATTTCCGACTATGTTCTGGCAACCTACGGCACCGGCGCCATCATGGCGGTTCCCGGCCATGACACC
>JAFRUW010000051.1 GCA_017438675.1 Oscillospiraceae bacterium
ATTGGTAGACAGGCAGGCTTGAGGTGCCTGTGTCCAACCATAGACGTGTGGGTTCAAGTCCCATCTCCCGCACCATATAAAAAACAGTCGCTTCATGCGGCTGTTTTTTATATCCCAGGATGGGGCTTGAACCCGAGCGGTAGTGAATGGACTGCCGGGGGCAGTCCAGAGCCGCGAGGCGGCCTCCGCCGCAGCGGAGGTCAAGTCCCATCTCCCGCACCATAAGTACGGAAACCAGAACCATTGAAGGCTCTGGTTTCTTTTTATTTCCAGCATATATGAAAATGGATTCACATATACCGAGTTCTCTTTTGCGTACCAATATATTGCGGGGATTACTTACGAATTACTTGCGGCCTGATTTTCCATGTTCAGCATGTCTGTGATGAAGGACATTCAGGAGAAGAGCGGCTGCGCGTATCTGTTGATTGCCCACGATCTGAGCATGGTCAAGTACATCTCCGACCGCATCGGAGTACTGCATCTGGACTATATGGTCGAGGCGGGAACCAAGGAGGAGATTTTCTCCAATCCGATCCACCCCTACACCAGATCACTGCTCTCCGCCATACCCTATCCGAATCCGGAAGCGGAGAAGCGGCGCGTTTCCCTGAGCTACGATTACGCCTCCTCGGGCATCGACTACGCGAAAGGTACCGAGCATTTCGTGGAGGGCAGCCATACGGTTCTCGCCACCGACGATGAATTCAAAGCCTGGGCAGGCTGATGTCACGGCGCCGTCCTCCGCGGGTCCGGCGCTGAAAACGGGAGCCCGACGGACAGATCCGTCGGGCTCCTCTTTTTTATATTGTTTTCCCTTATGGCACATGGAAGCGCGAAGCGTTATTTATGTTTGCCGTGCTTATGCTTTTTTCCGCCCTTATTTCCCGCCGTCTCTTTTGAGGCTTTGGGTTCTCCGCCGCCGGGCATGACCTGGGTGTGGACGATCTTCGCCCCGGGCATGAACGGCATGAGTTTTGCTTCTGTCTCGCCCATTTCGCTGCCGCCGGACGTGGCGAACAGAGCGACGCTCTTCCCAGTCCAGTCGTATGCCTTGCAGAAGGTGTTGATGATGTTAGGAGCGCACTCATACCATATGGGAAAGCCGAGAAAGATCAGCTCATATTCGTCCAGACTCTCTATTTGTCCGCTCACGGGGACATCCTCTCCGGAGCGAAACTCGCGATTGCACCGGGCTTCGGGGTTGGTCCAGTCAAGATCCTCGGGCGTGTATGGCTGCTCGGGGACGATCTCAAACAAATCGGATCCCGTCATGCCCGCGATCTTTTTCGCAAGGCCCGCGGTCGTTCCTCCCGCGCTGAAAAACGCTACCAGTGATTTCATATCCATGCTCCTCCTGTCAATTAGCCGGTAAAAGCTGCCGGGTATCCGCGCGTCCCGCGGGATCCGAACGGACAGATACACTATACCGTTTTTCCCCCGCAATTACAATACGGCAAATACCCCGTACCGGAGCACGGTTTTTCGGATCCGTTCCGCGGGCGTCAACTCACAGATTTGTGCAATAATGCCTTTGTTTTTCCGCCATTTCGTCCCAAAAACAGCAGTTTCGGCAGTTTCCGTTGACGAGGGAAAGGGAAAGGACAATAATTGTATCATCCATGTATGAGGAGGAACTGTTATGACACCCGAGAATCAAGCCAAGTTTGACGCGAAGTGGAAACGGATCCGGGACGCCGTGGCTCTCAAGGAGCCCGATATGGTTCCCATCACTCCCTCGCCCGCCATCTATCCCTACCTGCACGCGGGATATACCATGACCGAGGTCATTTACGACGAGACCATGGAAAAGGCCTCCAGCGCGATGTTCAAGTATCTCAACGACTTTGATCCGGATAACGGCACGACTCTGGGAAACTATGTGGCCGAGGGCAGGCTGATGGAGCTCCAGAGCCCTACCAACATGGCCTGGTCCGGCATGCCCGGCAACCCCATCGGCGACAATTCCATCCAACAGTACATTGAGTTCCCCATCCTGCTGGACGACGAATTCGACGAGTACTTCAACGACTACGTCACCTGGCGCGTGCATAAGGAGCTGCCCCGCAACTCCAATCTGCTCAAGCCTCTGGAGAATTTCCATCTGGGCTTTGGGACCGTGGGCCTGGCAAACGCCGTGTCCCGTCCCGAGATGAAAGAGATGATCAAAACTCTCTGGGAGATCGCCGACGGCTACAAGGTGCTCAATGCAAAGAAGGCCGCGTTCAATAAGCAGATGGAAGAGAGGGGCTACCCCATCATCCGCGCCGCTATGGGTGCGGGCGTGCCCTTTGACGGATACAGCGACTTCCTGCGCGGCACGCTGCTGTCTCTGGCCGACCTCTACACCAACCCGGAAGAGGTCCGCCGCTACATCGACTCCACCTTTGAGCAGACCATCGCCGGCATCAAGGCCTCCAAGGGCCGCGACGACGGAAAGCTGGTGTTCATGGCGCTGCATAAAGGCATGGACGGCTTCATGAGCGACGAGCACTACCGCGAGTATTACTGGAGTCACCTGCAGAAGATCATCGAGGCCATCATCGAGGCCGATAAGATCCCTTATATTTTCACAGAGGGCAAGTACAACTCCCGTCTTGACTGTCTTACCGAGGTGCCCGTGGGCAAGGTGTTCTATCACTTTGAGGAAGTGGACATGGCCCTGGCCGAGAGCAAGCTTGGCAAGATCGCCTGCATA
>JAFRUW010000052.1 GCA_017438675.1 Oscillospiraceae bacterium
GCCGCAGTCTAAGAACCTGTTGTTCACGGAGCGCAGTTCAATGGAGATCTCAAGTTTTCCCGACACTCCGGCGGCATTGCCGTAGCCGGTCATGCTCTTTATCATGTCGATTATTATTCCTTTCCGAAGCCGGTATGTATTATATCACAAAACCGGCTGTTTTTATCACAACAGATCAAATCCGTCACTTTTTGTGAAAGCGCCTGATATAAAGCGAAGCAAGGCGGGTAATTGCGATATCAAACAGTATAAACGCCAGGTCGAACATCGCGGCAAATACCCATACGCCGTATTCAAACTGAGACAGGTCGAAGATGAGCTCTCCGAAGAATCTGAGTATCACCCAGAGGGAAGCGTTCATGACAAGAAGCTTTATGCCCCAGCGGAGAAAGACGTTGTCAACCCTTTCCGCAAGGCTCTTTACAATTGGGTAATACCCGAAAAACAGGACGTACAGAATCATGGAGGTCTTGTCCGGCACTATGAGGAATCCCAAAAGGGTGCTGCCCGCAAACACGAACAGTCCGCCCTTTATGCCGTTTTCAATGACCTGCACCACCACGAAAAGCGACGCTGCCGCCACAAATGTAAGCTGCATTGTCGGGAACACGGAGGACAGGTACAGAAAAACCATGGTCAGGCTGGTAAGCAGCGCCGATGTGGTTATAACCCGCGTTTTTCTGTTCATCTGCATCTGCAGCAGAGCTGCGCGCACATAAGCGCCGTGCAGATATCGCATGCGTCTGTCTGGGAGCCGTACTCATATCTTGCGGGACGGTAGGCGTTCCCGGACATGGTCATGTAATTGAGCGCCTGACGGTACTCGTTGTTTGAGGGGTCCATGCTGACAGCCCGCTGATAATAGCTTCTGGCGTCGTCAAGCCAGCCCTTCCTGTAGCAGAGGCTGCCCATGAGGAAATGCCACTCCGCGTTTCTGTTTGAGGAGCTGTTAAGAAGCTGCTCCGCATAGCTGAGGTTGCCGGAATTGAGAGCTGATCTGACCTGGGCAAATTCGCCGCCGTAGCCGCTCTGATATCCGGAGCCCTGGCTGTTCGAGTAGCCGTAATTGTAGGACGATGAATTGGATGAAGACGAGGTGTACGCCGTGCCCTTTGTAATGGCGTCATAAGCCTCGTTTATCTCTTTCATCTTCTCCTGAGCCAGATCGGCCAGGGGATTGTCATGGTAGTTGTCCGGATGATACTTCCGGGCAAGCTCCCTGTATGCCTTCTTGATCTCCTCCTGAGAGGCATTGTGTGATACGCCCAACACCTTATAAGGATCGTTCATCTGTCTGTCTCCTATTGTTTATCTTGGGACACCATCTCTTATATTTTTGAACTCGCCCTTAAAGACCGCTTCGGCCACCTGCGGCATCCCTAAATACAGTATGTTTTCTATTACGTCTGTCCAGTTGGTTTTCGGAAGAAGGCCGTAAGCTGAGATTATCAGGTTCAGGGAATGAGTGAGCGTGACCTTGAGCTCCCGGGTTTCCACATCCCCCAGCTCCGTCTTCCCGCCGTACCTTGCCAGCACGGCGTTGAAGTTTCCTCTTTTTGCGTCCTCTTCCATATCATTCACAGCGTCGACGATATATATCCATCGGCCCATGTGATAAAATATCTGCTCATAAATACGCTCCTTCTCCCCGCCTGCATTCTGCGATGCCGCGGAAAGGAGCGCCGCGAACCTGTCCGCCGTCCTGTCGAGGGACGAACAGTTTTCCTGTTCAAGTTCATCGAGCTCCGTGAGCCTTTCCCGGACGCATCTGTCAAAATCCGGGTACTTCGCCTGGGCCTTTTTATATGCCCTTCCCAGAAGGAGCATCGCAATCCGGCTGCCCAGCGCCTTGAAAAACGGATCGTCCCGCACCGAATCCATAAGCTTCCACCGGGTGAGGATAACACTGTACCCGGCGGAAACACTTAAACCTTCGGAGCCGAAACACATGGGCTTTTTGTGGACGGGACTCACAGGGCACCGCTTTTTGCAGCAGGTCTCAGGCTCGTCCTCACCCCAGAGGAGCATTGCCATAAAGGTGAAATCGTAGTTCAGGATAAACCGGGCGGGGAGGCCGTATTCCTTCCCCAATGTGTGGCACAGGGAGCAGTAGCACGCCTTGAACCTGTCGAAATCCTTCACCTTCAGCTCCGGCCTCAGGGGCCTTATATAGCCGAACATTTACGATACCTCCACGGATATCCTGTATGTGCCGATAGCGTCCACATCGGAGTAGCCGTCGATATACACCTTGGCGGAGACGGACATGGTGCCGGTGGCGCCGCCCAGCTCGCTGAGATCGGCCACGATCCTGATGTTGTCGCTGGTGATGCCGCCGAGACTGGAGTCAGGCCCTCTCAGGAGCACGTCCAGAGACTGGGTGATAACGTTGATCTCGTTGTTCTCCGGCTCGTTCCTCGTCGTGATATTGGAGGCGGAGATACGCATGGTGCCCATATTCAGCACCTCAACGTGGACTGCAGCGGTATTGTCACCGGAAAGGTTCGTCACATCGTTGGGGAGGGTTATGCTGAAGTTCTCGTCTGTTGTGGTTGTAAATGCCGTAAGATCTATGGTGCCGACGCTGATCTGGTCGATGTCGTTCAGAATATCCGCGTCGCCGGAGAGGGTTATGACCTGGGGTTCGATGGTGAATTTCACATTTTCCTCGGTGGCGGAGCTGCCGTACACAAAGTTCAGGCTCAGGGGCACTTCCTTCACCATGACAACGGGCAGCGTCACGTAAACCGTGGACTGGCTGAGGGTCAGGTTGTCCTGAGGCACCACCTGCCCGCCGAAGTTCACGAGAACGATGTCCACTTCCTCCTGGATGGTGCCTGACACATCCTGGCGGCTGAGCTTCACTTCCGCGTGATCCACGGTGCCCACGATGGCCTCGGCGCCGGAAACGGTGATGGTCTCGGGCTCGAACTCCATGGGCTCGCTCTGGTAGCCGGAGGCGATGCTGCACTCGTTGACGCCTCTCACCTCGATGTTCCTGGTGACAAGCTTCTCCACCGTCACCGCCACGTAGTTTGCCGATGCGCCGGCGATACTGACGCTTGCACCGCTGACCTCGGAGGGGTACTCCACCTCATAGGGAAGCTGGTACACGCCTGTCCTGCTGCCTGTCCTCGTTATCTCGGAAAGGTCCACTGTCAGTCCCACGTTGGAGGAGGACAGCTTTGTAACCACATTGCGCTTGCCGGAAAAGTCCATTGTTATCCTGTTCACGTCCATGCCCGTAAGGACAAGGTCGGAATCCGTAAGGAACTCTTCCCCTGTAAACTGCACAGGGATGTTCCGGACTGTTACGGTGATGTCCGGGTTTTCCGAGTAGGCCACGAATGCCCACAGCGCCACGGCCACAAGTATCGAGAAGGCGATGCGGAAGCTTTTTGTGGCAAACACATCGGAAAAATCAAACTTTTTCTTTGTCTTTTTCATTTCTCTTCACCAATGAACGGAGCCATTCGCCCCTGGATTGCTTTTCGTCCTCCGCCGGGATCAGCTCTTTGCGAAGGAGTGTCTCAAAGGTCTCGATATTGAGGTGCCTCTTGAGAATGCCGTCAACGGCCACGGAGATGGAGCCTGTCTCCTCCGAAACGATGGCGACCACCGCGTCGGATCTCTCGGTGATGCCGATGCCCGCCCTGTGCCTCATGCCCAGATCGCGGCTGAGGTTGGAGTTGTTGGACATGGGCAGCATACACGCCGCTGCGGCGATCTTTCCGTCCCTTATGATAACCGCGCCGTCGTGAAGCGGGGTCTTGGGGTAGAAGATGTTCTTTATGAGTTCGGATGACGGGTCCGCGTTTATTATGGAACCGGTGTTTATGGTGGAATCGAGCTTGATGTTCCGCTCGAACACCAGAAGGGCGCCTGTCCTGCTGCGGGACATTTCCTGACAGGCAATAGCCGTCTGTGTGATGGCGGTGTCTATGGCCCTGACATTCATGTTCCTGCTGAAAACGCTGCTCAGATTGCTGCTGCCCATCTGCTCCAGAAACCGCCTGATCTCGGGCTGGAACAGGACCACAAGGGCAAGTATTCCCAGCTCAAACGCCCTGCTCAACAGGTAGCTGATGACATTTAAGTGCATGAGCCTTGATATCCACAGGACAGCCACCAGAAGGGCGATGCCTTTGATGACGTTGGCGGAGTTGGTCTTCCTCATAAATGTGGTGAGCTGATAGACCAGGAAGGCGATAATGGCCATATCAATAAAATCCCACACTGTTATGGTGCGGATGATGTTCCATATCCATGTCATTACTTCGTTGAAGGTCAAAACGCTCTCCCCATTTCCGCAGCGGAATCGTGGCTCCCGATTACAGGTAAACACAGTTGCACATTTGAATTATAATATAAAACACTTCCTTTGGCAACACGTTAATGTAAATTATTTGTAAAAGGGAGCCACGATCCCGATATATATAATTACCCTTTTCCGCCCTTTGGGGCGATGTCCTCCACGGCGGAGAGCAGTCTGTAAATATCCCTCTTCCCGGTGAAGGCGGAGACGCTTAACCTCACCGTACCGGTCTCAAATGTGCCCGCTGTTTTGTGGGCCTCCGGCGAGCAGTGGAGCCCCGCACGGACTGCGATGCCACGGCCTGCCAGCTTTTCGCCCGCCGTCTCTGAGTCCATTCCCCGGATGCTGAAGGACAACACCCCCGCCTGGGCGAAGCCGTGCTCTGAGGCATAAACGGTCACATTCCTTATCCCGCCGAGGCCCTTTGCCGCCGTCATGATGAGCTCTTTTTCGTGTTCCAGTATCCTTTCCCGCCCGGTCTTTTCCACGAAGGACAGTCCCGCCGACAGCCCGGCGATCCCGGGGGTGTTGTGGGTCCCTGCCTCCAGCATGTCGGGAAGCCAGCCGGGCATTTTGCGGGACGCGGAGCCGCTGCCCGTACCTCCGGCGATGAGGGGCTTCGCCCTGCCGCCGCAGAGCAGGATGCCCGTACCCTGGGGGCCGTAAAGCCCCTTGTGACCGGGCATGGCCACAAATTCCGCTCCCAGCGCCCTGAAGTCCACCTTCACGGAACCCGCAGACTGGGACGCGTCAACGATATACGGTATTCCCCGCTCCCGGCACATTTTCCCGATCCGCTCCGCAGGCAGGATGTAGCCGAACACGTTGGACACGTGGTTTACAACCGCAAGCTTCACGTCCTTCGTCATCCGCCTGTCAAAGGCCATGACGGCGCTTTCCGGCTCAAACAGCTCCGAGGGGCAGACCGTTATGTCCGCCCCTCTCATTTCCAGCGCCCGCATTACGGAGTTGTGCTCGTAACCTGTCACCAGCACCCTGTCGCCCCGCCTGAGCAGGCTGTTCACGGCGATATTCAGCCCCATGGTGGCGTTTGCAGTGAAAACCACATGCTCCGGGTTCTCCGCATTGAACATTCTTGCCGCGATTTCCCTGCACTTAAAGGCTGTTTCGGCGGCTCTCATGGCATAAGGGTGTCCTCCCCGCCCCGGGCTCGTCATGGTGTCCATGGCGCGGATCACGGCCGAACGCACTTCCCGGGGCTTTATGAGGGTGGTGGCGGCGTTGTCGAGATATGTCACATCGGCACCTCCCACAGTCTTCCGTCGGAGTACATCATATATATCCTCGATGGCGACAGGTCGTGTTTCTGAAGCGTCACCAGCGTTTCACTCAGTCGGTTTTCCGGTATCTTCACGCAGTAGCCGCACCCCTCTGTTCTGATGCTTCCCGGAATCCTCACCACTGCGGCGCCGATACCCGCCCTTTCAAGGGCCTTTGCCGTCCTCTGCGCATAAGTCAGGGAGCGGCATATAAGCAGATAATTGATCAAAAAGAATCCCCTCCCGGCATATTTTATCTGTCTTTCCATAATATGCGGGTGGGGATCGGATTGTAAATTGAAAACGGGAAGCGGGAAACTGCGGTATTTTTTAATTCGGTGAATCAAAACAATCGCACACACCTCGTAGGGGCGGGCCTCCGCGCCCGCCCGCTTGTGTGTCTTGCGCCGTGACTGCGGGCGGGCGTTTTATGGCTTCCCCTCAAGGGAGAGGCAAGGGACGTTGGTTCCCCACCGCACCCGTAGGGGCGGGCCTCCGGGCCCGCCCGCTGTTGGGTCTTTTGCCGGGATTGCGGGCGGGCGTAAAAAAAGGCTTCCCCTCGAGGGAGAGGCAAGGGGCGCGCTTTCCCACCGCACCCGTAGGGGCGGGTCTCCGCGCCCGCCCGCTTTTGCGTTTTCTGCCGTGATTGGCTGTGTTTATCACGTTATGTTCCCTTTGTAGGGGCGACCCTTGCGGTCGTCCCCTGTTGTGTATAGTCAGGCATAAGGGACAGCCGCAAGGGCTGCCCCTGCATGGGGTGATAGCAACCGCCCAACCCACAGGCGAAAAACTGCACCTCACGCAAAAATGCACAAAATCACCAAAAATATATTTACAGGCATGGGATAAATATGGTATTCTATATAAGGAATAATATACACTGAAGGCTGTATTCTGAATAACACAATAAAGAGAAGGAGGCTATTTTATGAAGAAAAACAGATTTTTGTCTCTGCTTCTGGCGCTGGTCATGCTCTTCGGCGCGGTGTCCGCCCTGGGCGCGACGGCAAGCGCGGAGATGAAGCTGGAAACGCCCTACGGGTGGTTTGGACCCAATCATACCATAAAGTGGAAACTGGTCCCCGGTATCTTATCATCATCGAGCCCAAACTCTTACAAAGTAAAATATCATGTACGAGGCTATTATTCCATCGACGGCGCACTGGGTATTACGGAAGCCTTCAGCTTCTGGGTTGAAATACTAACGTTTTTGTCTGACGGAGAAAGTTATGCCACCAGTGGGCAAGACATGACCTTTCATCTTGATCTTTCTGAAAAAGGATATGCAAGTATCGATGCACTTGATTATATCTGCTTTTATCCTGTTTATAATCAAACTATAGATAAAGAAAAGCTGCATCTCACCTTTTATATCAATGCAGCGCAAGAACTGTCCTCCACTATTGTTGAAAGCGACGATTATATAAGCGAAACTATTACAGGCAGTGAGCTTCAGCAGGGACTGGGAATACTTCCTCCCGGCTTTGTTACGCTTTCTCCCCGAAGCCCCCGCTTAGGCAGCTCCCTCACCTATTCGCTCAGCGGCGAGCTGGCAAACCTCAACACAAACTGGGCAATACCGTATTGGGAGCGAAGCAGCAACGGTGTTGACGGCTGGGAAATCATACGGCAGAACAGCCCCGGAGTTCACATCGTGGATTATGACGACCTTGACCAGTACATACGCCTGGTATTTAGATCTCAATTCTATGCAGATGAGATAGTAAGCACGGCAAAACACATTGACAAGGAAACTCTGAGCGGAGAAGTATACATTTCTCCCGCAAGCCCGAAAGCGGGCGAAACGCTGACGGCGTATCTCAGCGGAACCGCCTTTGCCATCCCGAATGCAAAGCTCCATTATCAGTGGCGGTATTCCACGGGCAACACCAGATACATCAATATCGAGGGAGCCACAGGAAAAACATACACCGTTCCATCGTCAACACCGGCGGGCTACAAATACGAGGTGGTCGTAACTGCCGACGGACATGACGGGTCGCTGATCAGCGAGCCCGTGACGGTAGCCGCTGCTCCCGCTCTCAGCGGTACGGTCAGGATCAGCCCGACATCACCGAAAGCGGGCGAAACGCTGACGATAAGTCTCAGCGGCACCGTAGGGAGCATCCCGTCCTCAAAGCTGCACTATCAATGGCGCTCCGCAGCGAGCAACGCCAGATTCAGCAGTATTTCAGGCGCGACGAACAGTACATACACTGTTCCGACGTCCACATCGGCGGGCTACAGATATGAGGTGTATGTTACGGCTGACGGATATGAAGGGACGCTTGTCAGCAATACCGCGACGGTTGTGGAGGGAACGCCGACTCTCAGCGGAAAGGCAACAGTCAGCCCGGCCAACCCGAAGGTGGGCGATACGCTGAGGATTACGCTCAGCGGTGGCCTTGAGAACATTTCAGCCCGAAATATTAAATACCAGTGGCAGTATACCACGGGCAACAGCAGATACAGCGGTATTCGCACGGCAACAGGCAGCACATATAAAATCCCCGATTCCGCCCAGCCGGGCTACAAATACCGGGTCGCAATAACCGCCGACGGTTATACCGGTACGATCTACAGCGATCCCGTGACGGTAACAGCGGCGTCCTCCTACCCCAAGGGGGACGTTGACCGCAGCGGACAGGTGGGAAACAGCGACCTCATCATGGTTGCCCGCCACGTGGTGCATATAATAACCCTCACCGGCGAGCAGTTCACCCTTGGCGACATGGACAACGACAATGTCATCGACAACAAGGACATCATCAGCGTAGCGAGAAAGGTCGTAGGACTGTAAAAATCAACCGAACACATGTAGGGGCAGCCCTTGCGGCTGTCCCTTTTTGCCGTCAAAGACCGCAATGGCGGGCGATCAATGATCGCCCCTGCGGATGCGGCGGTAAATTGTTGCCGAATTTGTAGCGGCGGGCCTCTGCGCCCGCCAAACGAGC
>JAFRUW010000053.1 GCA_017438675.1 Oscillospiraceae bacterium
AGCTGGACAAGAGAAGGATTGTCATCGTTGCCGGTTTCCAGGGCATCAACAAATACGACGATATAACCACTCTCGGCAGAGGCGGTTCCGATACTACGGCGGTTGCGATAGCTGCATGCATGCACGCAGATCTGTGTCAGATCTACACCGACGTTGACGGCGTATATACCGCAGATCCCAGAAAGGTCAAAAACGCAAGAAAGCTCGAGGAGATTACATACGACGAGATGCTGGAGCTGGCGTCACTGGGCGCCCAGGTTCTTCACAACCGCTCCGTTGAGATGGCCAAGAGATATTGCGTGGACCTTGAGGTACTGTCAAGCTACGAGAGAAAACCGGGAACGAAAGTTAAGGAGGTAACAACAGTGGAACAGACTAAAATCAGCGGTATCGCCAAGGATACAAATTCAGTGAGCATCAGCGTCGTGGGTCTTCGTGACGAGCCGGGCACAGCCTTCAAGCTCTTCAGAGTCATGGCGAGAAATAAGATAAATGTGGATATCATTCTCCAGTCCGCGGCTTATGACGGTCTGCAGGACATAAGCTTTACAGTAGGAAAAGAGGATGCGGAGACCTGCGTTAAGGCTCTCACCGAGTATAAGAACTCCCTCGGTTTCCAGAATGTAATTGCCGACTACAGCGTTGCGAAGATCTCCATCGTGGGCGCCGGCATGATGTCAGCTTCCGGTATCGCGGCCCTCATGTTCGAGGCCCTTTACGACGCCAAGGTGAACATCCGCATGATCTCCACAAGCGAGATCAAGATCAGCGTCATCGTTGCAGAGGACGAGGCCGACAGAGCCGTACAGTCCATCCACAACAAATTCTTTGACGAATAAAAACACCTCCCGTATTGCCGTCAGGCAATACGGGATTTCCATGCTTATACCAATCAGTTTTTCAGGAACGGAGAGATACAATGATCGAATTCAAATACGACACACAGCTTTTAATTGAGGGGCACGACCTTGACGAGGATGAGATCTACGACTATTTTGTGGAAAACTTCAAGGGCGACAGCCTTCTTGCGGTGGGTGATGAGGATCTCATCAAGATCCATTACCACACAAACGAACCCTGGAAGGTTCTCGAATACTGCGCCTCCCTGGGGGAGATCCACGATATAGTGGTTGAGGACATGGACCGCCAGGCAAGGGGACTCAAGGGATAAAAAACCGTCATGCGGCTATTCAGAAGAATTACGGACGATCTTCCTCCAAAAGGCATTTCGATCTTTTTCATCGTTGTTGGCTTTATCCTGGGCGGCATTTTCACCTTCGGCAATATGTACTGGTTTAAAACAGTAAGCAGAGATGAGGCGCTGACTGTCACCGCCGAATATGAATCGTATAAAGTGCATTACAGTCGCGGACATTCGCAGTATGTGCTCATTCGCTTTAAAAATCATGAGCAGCTTGATTTTGATAAATACTGCGCCACTGATGATGTCATCGATATGGTGGATTCCATTCTGCCGGGTAATGAAGTGAACATGCTTGTTCATCCCAATTCGGATACGATACTTGAAATGGAAGCGAACGGTGGGTATATTCTCCGCTTTGAAGAATCGATGAAAAGGCTTAAATCGGGGAGGACGGGATATTATTTTGTTGGCGGATTCATGTATCTGCTGTTTATCTACGGCCTGTTCAGCCTGATATATGAAAGAAATCAAAACAGAAGACATAAAAAATCCACCGGCTGATGATTCAGTCGGTGGTTTCATTTTGTTTATTCTCTTCTCAGGGCGTCGATGGGATTGAGGTTTGAAGCCTTCACAGCCGGGATAAGTCCGAACAGGATACCGATCACCATTGAGAAGATGACCGCCACAAGTATGGCGGGGACGCTTATGGCCGTGGGTATCTGCATGAAGTACGCCATCAGCTTTGCCAGAACTATTCCCACGATTACGCCCAGGACGCCGCCCATGCTTGTGAGCACAGCCGCCTCAGTTAGGAACTGATACAGTATGCGCTTCTTCTTTGCGCCTATGGCCTTTTTTAAGCCGATCTCCCTTGTTCGCTCGGTAACAGTGACAAGCATGATATTCATAACGCCTATACCGCCAACCACAAGGGATATGCCGGCGATCCACAAAAGCTGGTTGTTTGTGGAATTGGACAGCTCCTGAAGCCGCTTTGCCTGTTCAAGCAGGTCCTGGCTGCGGTAGGAAAAAGTATCGCCTCTGATCTGAGACTTTGTGAGAAGGTCGGCGGTCTGCTGACCTGCCTTTGTCATGTCGTCGGTGGATGCTGTTTTCACAGCCACGGACTGAGGCTCGTCGAATCTGTAAACCGTGGGCCATGTTTCCGTTGGGATAAATATTTTGCCGCCTTCGGTGTTCATGTACATGTAGTAATCGTTCATGGAGTTTATGACAGGGGTGAAAGAGGACGCCTGCTCCACCACACCGATGACGGTGAAGGGCTCGGATGAGATTTCCACGGTTTCACCTATGGGGTTTTTGCCGGAGAACAGATTGTTGTTCGCCATGCCGTCGAGAATGACGACTTTCCGCAGACTGTCATGATCCTCTTTAAGGAAATTCCTGCCCAGTGAGAGTCTGTACCCGTAGATGTCGAAATAGTGATCGTCCACGCCGTACAGCGATCCCGTATACGATGTGTTCTTATAAAACACGTTTTCGGAATAATTGCGGCTCCTGAACAGGGAAACGTCCTTCACATTGTCAAGCTCAAGGATTTTTTCCCTAGTTTCCTCATCTATGACGGAAACGCCGTCGGGCAGGGGAGAGTACTGCATGTCGTATGTGTAGTCATCCTGGTAGAGGCTGACCACAACGGCATTGACGCCGGAGCCGATGAGGTTCTGCTTTATCTGATCGTTTGTGCCCTTGATTGTGGACACGATGGTGATTATTGACGCGATACCTATTATGATGCCGAGGATGGTCAGGAACGACCTTATCTTGTGGGCCCATACGCTTCTGAGAGCCGATGATATGTTTTCAAGCATGATCGTTCACCTCCTAATACATCTGGTAGAGATCTTCCGGAGAGGCATATTTCACCTTTGCGCCTTCCTTGACCTCCTTGCCGTAGGGGAAGGCGATATGATCCTCCGGGCCTATGCCGGAGATGATCTCAACGTAGGAATTCCAGACGGTTTTGCCCGTTACCACTTCGCGCTTTTCAAGCCTGTCCTTGTCATTGGCGACGTAAACATAGCTTTTCGAGTTCTCGTTCAAAACAAAGGGAATGCTGAGATAAATGCCGCCCGACACGTCGCCGGCGGAGTATGTAATACCCACATACTCTCCCTCCTGGAGGGAAGCGTCCTCGTTTACGAAAACGGTAAAGGGATAATAGGACACGTTGCGGTTTCCCGCGGAATAGCTGTAACCTCCCGTTGTGGGATAGTCGGAGATCTCAGTAATCTCACCCTCGGTCTGCATTCCGGTCATCCAGGAATTGACCTGGACGGTCTGGCCCACATTCACGGTGTCAAGCTCGAGCTCGCTGAGAGTGCCGCTTATGTAATATCCGCCGCCGCCGGAAACCACGATGATGGGCGCACCCTCATCACGAGCTTCGTCCTCTGTTCTGACGGTTTTTACCACGCCGTCCACATCGGCGGTTATGACGCCGGAGTTGAATTCCAGCTCCATCTTCTGACATTTGACCCGCTCAACCTTGATCTGAAGGGCGGTGTCTTTGATTTCCTTTTCCTTATCCTTACGCATTTCGGCGATTTCAGCCGCGGTGTAGCCTGAGGAGTTGTCGGAGTAACCGCCTCCGTCATCATATCCGCCGTCGTCGTTGATCACAGGATCAAACATTGAGAATCTGAAGCCGCCGTCGCTTTTTCTGACAAAGTGCATGCCCCAGTATCTGAGAAGCTCGCCTTTGGGGTTGTTGTATTCCCTGACTTCAAAAACCACATATTTTGACGATTCCGAGTATTCGGTTTCACCGGGATCATCAGGCTCCGGTTCACCGCCTTCGCTGTCATCAGGGGTATCGGCGCTCTCCGCCTGGCCGTCGTCCTCACCGGGGTCAACCAGTTCATCCGGATCATCCGGGTCAATCGGTTCGTCGGGTTCGTCGGGCTTTGAAGGCGTCACAGGTACGGCCTTTTTGGGAAGGATACCGTCGATGAAACCTTCGCTGTACCAGCAGTCGTCATCCCAGAGGAATCTTAAGGGGTCGCTTTCAGTACCGCTTCCGCCAATTTTATAGGGCAGATCCACAGGATCAAGTTCCTTTTTCGGAGCGGGCTTCGGTGCGGGGGAGGGAACGTAGGGCTTGTAAGACTTGATCTTCACAAGCTCGTTCTGGGCGGCCTTAAGCCTTTCCTCAAGCTTGGAGACCATGATCCTCTGCCTGTCAAGCTCAAGCTCCGACAGTGTTGTGTCAAACTCGGCGATCTTTTCACCCTTTTTGATCTCCTGCCCCTCTTTTACATATACTCTTTTTACTGTCTGAGTTTCCGACAGGTAGACGGACTGCATATTGTCCATCCTTACGACGCCTTCCGTTTCGGAATTGTCACCCCAGTAGGAATCCATTCCCACGTCAATGACGTTATATACGTTTACCGGATCGCCGTTTCCCGATATGAGGAAAAAGATGCCGGCGATAACTGCCGCCGCCGCAGCAAGGGAAATGGCGGCAATTTTTATTATTCTGCCCTTCTTAACGGGTTTAGACACTCTGAACGCCTCCTCTCCCGTCTGACAGCTCGCCGTCAAAGATATAGTATATTTTCTCCGCGTGATCGGCGATGGACTGCTCGTGAGTGATCATCACTATCGTGACTCCCGATTTGTTGAGCTGGGAGAACAGCTCCATGATCTGCTCGCCGGAGGCGGAGTCAAGGGCGCCGGTGGGCTCGTCCGCAAGAAGTATTTTAGGATGTGTGACCATTGCCCGGGCAATGGCAACCCTCTGGCACTGTCCGCCGGAAAGCTGGTTCGGCCTGAACTCCAGCCTTTCGCCAAGTCCCATACTTTCAAGGGCTTCCCTGGCCCTTACGTTTCGTTCCTTCTTCGGCACACCTGCATAGATGAGAGGAAGAGCCACATTTTCAAGGGCGGAGAGCTTGGGCATAAGATAAAAGCTCTGGAAAACAAAGCCGATGCGGCTGTTCCTGATTTCGGCAAGGGCGTTCTCACCGGCGGATGCAATATCCTCGCCGTCGAGAAAATATGTGCCTGCCGTGGGCACGTCAAGGCATCCCATCAGGTTCATAAGAGTTGTTTTACCTGATCCCGAGGGGCCCATTATAGCAATATAGCTGCCTTCCTCGATATTGAGGTTGATATCCTTCAGTACACGTAAGGTGTCCTTGCCCTGGGGATAATCCTTACAGATACCTTTCATTTCAACAAGCATAATTATCCCTCTGTACTTTCTGACGCGACCTCTCCGATAGGTTCGGTGTTCTCAGCCGGTCCTTCGATAAACTGTCCTTCGCCTTCAAACTCACCGGCGCCGTCCATGAACTCTTCGCCATCGCCCATGAACTCTTCGCCGCCGTTCTCCATGCCGCCTTCGTTGAACATGGATTCATCAAGTCTTACAACGGGCTGCCCTTCTTTTAATGCTTCATCGGGGAAGGCAATGTAATCGTCGGTGGCAAGGCCGCTGCTTATAAGATACGTTCCGTTTTCCTCGTCGTAGCGGCCCAGAGTCACGCTGCGCTTTGTCAGCTTGTCCCGGGATGATGCGGCCCATACCCAGGCGTCTCCGTCGGAGTCGTTTATATAGTACTCGGGAAGCCACAGCTCGGAAGTGTCTGCGGAGGCGGTACCGGGCTCAATATAGACATGCTGACCCATAAACATACCGTCGTAGTTTTCGATGGTTACATAGAAGGGATATTTTGAGGATGATGTCATCTCATCGGCAGGGGAGTAGTAGCCCTCCATACCGCTGCCGGTGGTGGGGTTGTCCCAATCGATGACGTCAATAACGCCGTTCCATGTGACTTCGCTGTCGGTGCGGGACCTTATGATAACGCTCATGCCTTCAGTAAGGCTGCCTCTGTTCAGCTCGTTGATGGTGCCTTTGATTCTCAGCTTGCCGGTCTCGACAATGGTCATAAAAGGCTTCGGCGCGCCGTACTCGTCTGTTTCGTTGTTCTCATTAATTGAGGATACACGGCCGTCCAGGGTGCTTTTAACCTCGGTGTTTTTCGTGGCCTGCTCCTGACGGGCAACATCCTTCTCCTTTAACGAAATGTTGTATTCGTTTTCGCGTACGGTTGCCTCCATCTCCTGAATCTCAAGGGTGTACTGAAGCTTCTGAGAGCTGGGAGCGTTGTTCCGCTGCTTTTCCAGGTCCTTGATCTGCTCCTGGTTTGCCGTAAGCGTGTTTTTAAGGCTCTCAAGCTCAAGCTTCGCCTGTTCAAGGTTGAGAAGGGACAGCTCATTGTCGTATGTAAACAGAATGTCGCCGATTTTGACCTCCTGGCCGGGCTTTACTCTGATTTCGTCAACGGTCATGCTTTCGTCAAGCTTGATCTCCTGAGTGCTGCCGGAGACAACAAGACCGGAGAATCTGTCGGCAAGACCGACGCTTCCCACTCCCGTTATCATTGCGACAGACTGTACGGAAACAGGCTCCCCGTCGTCGCCGGAACACGCCGAAAGACTGATGATCATAAATGCGGAAAGAATGAGAAGCGTCAGCCTCCTGAAAATATTAACATTCATGGTTTTCCTCCAAGTCAATAGGGATTTACAGAAACAACAAATTCGATTAACTGTATTAATACAACTATAACACTTTATTACGAAAAGTCAATTTCAAATCGGTAACATTACTAAAGGACAAAAAACGACCAATTAACAAATTATTTGCAATTATTCGGCATTGTGTCGGTTATTTGTGGTTTTGGATGTGGCAATAACTGTATCTTGTATATTGACAATCGGTTACAAAAATGATACAATACGGTTACAACTTTTACAGGAAGTTTACAACTACTGAAAAAAGGAGATTTATCACATGAAAAAGAATTTAATAAGATGCGCCGCTCTGATACTTGCACTGGCAAGTATTTTTACCTTTACTGCATTCGCGGCGGACTCCGTTAAGGGAGACATTGACAACGACAATAAGGTTACCAATACGGATATTCTTCTTGTAGCCGGTTTCTGCGTCGGCGCTTCCAATCTCACCGATGATCAGCAGGCAGCCGCCGATGTAGACCTTGACGGCGCTGTTTCAAACACCGATATTATCGGAATCGCCCGTATCGTTGTCGGTCTGGAGGCTGAAGAATCGGCTGCCGGTTCTTCACTGATTGTCAAGGCAGTCGGCAAGACCGAAAAGACTGAGGAACCCGAGGTCATTGAAACTCCCGAAGTCAAGGAAGAGCCCGTTGAGGAGACAAAGGTACCGGCCAAGAACTACACCGATGAAGATGTTTACTGGCTGAGCCACATTATATATGCCGAAGCAGGCGGTGAGAGCTATAAGGGTCAGATCGCCGTAGGCAACGTAGTTCTGAACAGAGTAAAGAGCAGCAAGTTCCCCAACACCATTTACGGCGTTATCTTCCAGAAGAGCCAGTTCACCCCCGCATCCTCCGGCAGTATTTACCGCACACCTTCCCAGTCCTGCATCAACGCCGCAATCGCGGCCCTTGAGGGCGAGAACGTGGTAGGCGGCGCACTGTATTTCAACACTGTCGGCCTTAACAGCTGGGCGGCAAGAAACGCCACATTCGTAACAAGGATCGGCAACCACAACTTCTATAAATAAAGATTACATATATTAAGACGCATAAAATCCCCGTTCATTTACTGGTTCGGTTCAGTAGATAGACGGGGATTTTTAGTATGTTTTTATTTTTTGAAAATGGTGCTCAGTATACCGCGGCCGAGGCTTGCGCCGACATTGCCGCCCAACAATTTGCCGAAGCTTCCGAACTTGCTGCCCAGTTTCCTGCCGGCCTCTCTGCCGATGGAACCGGCAATACTGTTGCCCACGGACTTGGCGGCACGCTCCCGCTCCCGTTTCTTCTTTTCCTCAGCCTTCTGAGCCTCGCGCTCAGCTTTTTCCTTCTCCTTCTGAGCGGCCAGCTCAGCTTTTTCTCTCTCTTTCTGAGCCGCGAGCTCCGCCTTTTCTGCTTCTTTGGCTGTAGCGGCCTCTTCCGCCTTTTTCTGCGCTTCGGCGATCTCCTCGAGGCCCTTTCTTACCAGGAATTCGTATGCGGAGTCGGGGTCAATGGCCTCGGCGTATTTGTCATAGAGGAAGCTGTTCTTTATGCATACCTCCCGATCCTCGTCGGTAATGGTGCCCATAAGGCTCTGGGGCGGCAGTATCTTTGCGACCTCCGTAATGCCGGGGATGCCTTTCTCGTCGAGGAAGGAAACGACAGCCTCACCCGTTCCGAGGGAGAGGATGGCTTCAAAGGTATCGAACTCGGGATTTACCCTGAAGGACTCAGCAGCGGCCTTGACCGCCTTCTGTTCCGCAGGTGTGTAAGCTCTCAGACCGTGTTCCACCTTGTTGCCCAGCTGGGAAAGTACGCCGTTGGGAATGTCCTTGGGGTTCTGGGTGCAGAAGTATACGCCCACGCCTTTGGAGCGGATGAGCTTCACCATCTGCTCGATCTTCTCTAAGAGTACAGCCGGGGCGCCGTTAAAGAGAAGATGGGCCTCGTCGAAGAAGAAAACCAGCTTCGGCTTGTCCAGATCACCCACCTCGGGGAGCATCTCGTAGAGCTCGGAAATCATCCACAGGAGGAAGGTGGAGTACAGCTTCGCGTTGTTTACAAGAACGGAGCTGTCTAAAATGTTTATCATGCCCTTGCCGTCGTAGGTATGAGCGATGAAATCGGTGATCCTGAAGCCCGGCTCACCGAAGAATATATCGCCGCCCTCGCTCTCAAGAGCCACCAGCGATCTTGTGATGACGCCCACTGACGCGGAGCTGATCTTGCCGTAATCCGCCTGGAAATCCCTGGAATGAGCGTCAACGTAGGCCAGCATGGCCTTAAGATCCTTGGTGTCGATAAGGAGAAGATCGTTGTCATCGGCGATCTTGAACACAACTGTGAGGATATCCGACTGCAGGGCGTTGAGCCCCAGTATACGGGAAAGGAGCAGGGGACCCATCTCTGTAATGGTGGTGCGGAGCTGGATGCCCTTTTTGCCGTAAATG
>JAFRUW010000006.1 GCA_017438675.1 Oscillospiraceae bacterium
CAGCGGCAATCAGGGATTAGGCCTTGCCTTAGTCGGCGCGGTCAAGGGCTACAGGACCATCATCGTCATGCCCGACTCCGTAAGCGAGGAGAGGCGCAAGCTGGTGCGCCACTACGGCGCCGAGGTCAGACTCATCCACGACGCCGGGGACATCGGCAAGTGCATCGAGGAGTGCCTCAACACCGCGATCCGCATGAAGCAGAAGAACCCCAGGATATTCATTCCCCAGCAGTTTGAGAATCCCAACAATACGCTGGCACAGAAGAACTATACCGCCCGGGAGATACTGGAGCAGGTTGACGGGCCTATCGACGGCTTTTGCAGCGGTATCGGCACCGGCGGCACCCTCACCGGCATCGGCGAGGTGCTGAAGGAGCACAACCCCGATATGACGATCTGGGCTGTTGAGCCGGAGAACGCCGCCATCCTGGCGGGGGGCACCATCGGAACACATCTTCAGATGGGCATCGGCGACGGTATAATCCCCGCAATACTCAATCAGGAGATATACGACGACATTTACGTGGTGACGGACACCGAGGCCATCGAGACGTCAAAGCGCCTTGCCAGAGACGAGGGACTTATGGTGGGCATTTCCAGCGGCACCAACGTGGCGGCGGCCTTAAAGCTGGCTAAAAAGCTGGGTGAGGGCAAGACCGTGGTCACGGTCCTTCCCGACACCGCGGAGAGATATTACTCCACTCCGCTCTTCGGAGAATAAAGATTTAAAGGAGCCTTATATGGACATCATGGACGCCGTCAGGGAACGGCACTCTGTAAGAAAATACACGGATAAGCCCATAGAGGGCGAGACTCTTCACGGGCTTCTGGCGGTGATAGATGAATGCAACCGTGAAAGCGGGCTCCATATCCAGCTTGTTAAGGATGAGAAAGCCTTTGACTGCCTGAAGGCACGGTACGGCAGGTTTTCAGGTGTTGCGAACTACATCGCCCTTGTGGGGAAGGACACTCCCGAGCTGTATGAGCTTGTGGGATACTACGGAGAAAAGATCGTTATCCGGGCACAGATGCTGGGGCTTTCCACCTGCTGGGTGGCGGGTACATATAAAAAGATACCCGGCGCCTTTGATGCGGAGCCGGAGGAAAAGCTGACGGCAGTCATTTCCGTGGGCTACGGTGCAAACAAGGGTGTGCAGCACAGGTCGAAAAAGCCGGAAAAGGTGGCCCCGGATTATGATACCGCCCCGGAATGGTTCAGAAAGGGCGTTGACGCGGCCCTTCTCGCCCCTACCGCAATCAATCAGCAGAAGTTCATGTTCCTGTATAACGGCGGCAAGGTCTCCGCCCAGGCTTTAAGAGGCCCCTACAGCATGATAGATCTGGGTATCGTGAAGTATCACTTCGAGATCGGCTCCGGCAAGGGCCGGGATGTGTGGAAATAATATGAAACGGGTACTGCTTAAATCTGTATACGACGCTTTCGACTATGTCATGGAGCACTATTATCCATTCGGCATGGAGGGTGAGGCACAGCGGCAGGACACCTACGCCGTCATTTCGATTCAGGACACCCACACCCGGGGCTTCGGCTTTGTCTTTACGAAGAATCATTACTGCGCCGATGTGCTGACGCTGTACTTCGACGATATTGACCGTGAGGTGGAGGGCGCCGTCCTCTTTTCCGACGAGCAGGCGGAGTCCGTGATAGATTTTATCCTTAAAAACAGGGGCGCGGATTCCCTCCTCGTCCACTGCTACGGGGGACAGTCCCGGTCAAGGGCTGTGGCGGCCTTCGCGGTAAAAATGCTGGGCGGGGACAACACGCGGTATTTTGAGACCGGCCGCCCCAATCAGTATGTGTACGACGCGCTGGAAAGCGCGTGGATCAGAAAAATGCTGGAAAAAGGCGGGGAAGATACCAATGGAGATAACGTATAAGGAGATACACGAATTTTCAAAGGAAGAGCTGCAGGATCTGTTCCTGTCCGTGGAATGGTCGTCGGGTCACTTCCCGGAGAGGCTGGTCGTTGCCATGCGGAATTTCGAGACGGTCATATCCGCCTGGGACGGGGAGAAACTCATCGGCATGATCTGTGCCATGGATGACGGGATCATGACTGCCTATGTCCACTACCTGCTGGTGAATCCCGAATACCATCACATGGGGATCGGGAAACGGCTGGTGGAAAGGGTGAAGGAGATCTACGCCGACTATCTGCGGATCGTCCTTGTGGCCTACGACGACGAGGTCGGCTTCTACGAGTCCTGCGGTTTTAAAAAGGCAAAAGATGCCAGCGCCATGTTCATAACGGAGCTGTGGACTTGAGACCTTAAACTGAATACCGGTCTGCAGTCTGAAAAAAATTCCGCCGAAAGGCGGAAATTTTTTGAAAAAAGTTTTATATTTCAGGTTCGTTTCAGGTTTGCGTTTTAGAATACAGTCAAGGTCGGGGGAGACAAGACCGAAACCCCGAACCCTGTGCCAGAATCTTTCATGTTTTTCTTCATGACAGGAATTTCTTCATAATTTTTCTTCTTTCCTTTCTTTCTTTTCAAAACCTTCACCTCCGGTTTTAGTGCCAAAGCCGGGGGTGAATCTTTTTTGTTCTGATCGCAGGCAAAATCCGTCCCGAAAAATTCTTACAAAAAAACTCGGGAATACTGTTTTGTTTCAGGTACATTTCAGGTTGGGGTTTTAAAATGCAGTCAAGGTCAGGGAAACAGAACAAAGCCCTGACGTATGTGCCAAGAGTTTTTTTTCGTACTTTCTTCATAACACCTTCTTCATAATCCTTTCCTTCTTTACTACACAATGTTTCACCCCCGGCTTTCAATCGGAAGGCCGGGGGTGAAACGCCTTTCTGCAGGAGGAGGGCAAAGAATGGGAGCTCAGCAAAAACCGCTTTTTTTGTGAAACATGCGTATATATTTTCATTTTTTTCTTGAATTTTAAAGCGAATTGCTTATAATAGAGATGTGAGCTTATATTTATAACGAGGGGAGGGAGCAATATGGAAGAGGAGATCATGCAGGAAGAAACGAAGCGCAAGCGGTTTAAAAGCCACACCGCGCCGTATCTTCAGGCCATACCGTACATCCTGAGATACCAGCTTGTGACAAAGAGCTTACTCATCCTTCTTATCATCGGCCTCAGGATCCTGTCCATGCTTGTTCTGGGCGCCATGGGCAAGTCCGCCGTCACAAGCGGGGATTATTCCTTCCTGTTCAGCTCATGGTACGGTTATCTGCTCCTTGTCATCGGCCTTGCTGCCCTGTTTTTATACGTGGCCTTCGATCTGAACTCCACCATCGTCTACAGCGCCTATCTGCTTAAAGGCGAGACGGGGAATATACTGAATTCCATGTGGCAGGGCTTCAAAAGCATCTACAGGTTTTTCACCCCCCACGGCATCGGAGTGGTGCTTTATATCCTGCTTCTGGTACCGCTGGTCAGTGTGGAGCTTTCCATATCCCTGACCTCCGGACTCAATATGCCGAACTTCATAGTC
>JAFRUW010000054.1 GCA_017438675.1 Oscillospiraceae bacterium
GGCACCGCGCAGGATATCGACGTGAACTTCATCGTCTGCTCCGACTCCAGCGCGAAGACGGGCGTGGCCCGCCGCTTCGCCGCCGACGTGGAGACCATCGGCCTCAAGGTCACGGTGCGGGAGCTGACCTGGGAGGAGTTTCTCACCGCCCTGGAGGAGGGCGACTTCGACATGTACTACGGCGAGGTGAAGCTCAGAAACAACTTTGACCTCACGGAGCTTCTCGACCCCGACTCCAGCCTCAACTACTCCCGCAGCATGGACACGGGCTATGTCGCCATGATCAACAACTACCTCTCCTGTGCCGCGGCCCAGCGCTCTGCGGTATACCAGCAGCTTTGCGAATACATCAACACAAACGGCGCCCTCATCTCCATCGGCTTTGAGAGCCAGCAGCTCATCGTCCACCGCGGCGTGATCCGGGGTCTCGCCCCCAACGCCGGCAACCCCTTCTACGACTTCCAGCACTGGGAGATCATGCTGAAGTGAGCGTGGAGTTTGGAGCTGCCCAGACGGATAAAAAAAGACCCCGGAATGATCCGGGGCGGAACTTGACAAGTGAACAGGGATGGCGATATAATAAAGACATAAAAAGGTGCTGCCGGTAAACGGCTCAGCTCCTCAGTTTGGACGAAGTAATCGCCGTGACTTGGGAAGGTGAACGGCGGTTACTTCTTTTTTGCCTGCATGACCAGGCCGATGATACCGATAATCACCATACAGAACTGAAACAGCTCCGATAATGTAATCTGCATACGCATCACCCCTCCTTTCAGAGGGGCAGAAGTCACCCCTCCGGGAATGGAGGAGCTTTACCGCCTACCGTTGTGGCAGCACCCATAAAGACTATACAGGTTTCCCGCCTTTTCGTCAAGCCTCGCATATTCAAACCCGTCCGCGAAGCGCTTCCTTGTTCGTGTCAAGGCCCTATAGGGGCAGACCCCCCGCACGCCAAACGCCACACTTCAAACTTTAGGAACCAATTTTACAGGGAGGAAAGAACATGACTGACAGAGAACTCCTGTCGAAGGCAAAGGCGGCGTCACTGAACGCCTACGTCCCCTATTCCCACTTTGCCGTGGGGGCCGCGCTCGAGTGCACGGACGGCACGGTCTTCACCGGCTGCAACGTGGAAAACGCGGCCCTCGGCAGCACCATCTGCGCCGAGCGCACCGCCTGCTGCAAGGCCGTGAGCGAAGGCCACCGGGAATTTCGCCGCATCGCCATCTACGCCGACAGCGAAAACTGGTGCACCCCCTGCGGGGCCTGCCGGCAGTTCCTGGCTGAGTTTGCGCCGGAGATGGAGGTGCTGTGCGCCAAGGCCGGCGACCGCTATGTGAGCTACAAGCTGTCGGAGCTTCTGCCGCATACCTTTAACTTTTAAAAGAAGCGTATCTCCTCCTGCAGGTCGATCCCCGCAGGGGGAGATGCGCTTTTTGCCGCTTCGGTAATCCCAACAAAATTTTCGGAAAAAATTTTGATAAAAAGCCGAAATTTTGCTTGACTTATGTCCACCGCCCTGTTATTATACATAAGCGCCTGTGCGAGGCACAGGTGTATTATGCGATGAAGCGGGAGATTGCTCGGCAGACCGAGGTAACTTCCGTGGAGTATGTCCGGTACCGGGTTTCCGGTACGCAATCGGGCGGCTGAAACCTCTCCGGCACACGCGTATATCGCGCGCAAGGAGTGCGAACCGGCCAGAAAAGCCGGTTTGTTTTTCGGACGCGGCCTGATACGCACGGATGTGTGTATACGGATTACGAAAGGTTTCATCCGTACGCATAAGGACGGACCCAATGCCGTCACAAAAAACGTACGAAAAGGAGAAAAACACCCATGGCAGCAGCAAAGAACATGATCCGCATCCGCCTCAAGGCTTATGACCACCAGCTCATCGACAAGGCCGCCGAGAC
>JAFRUW010000007.1 GCA_017438675.1 Oscillospiraceae bacterium
AGTCAGCGGCAATGATCCCGACGCTTATTACGGTAGGCAAGATGCTTGAGGCAATGTCAAAGGGACATACCACCGATGCACTTAAGGGTCTGATGAATCTTGCCCCGAAGACAGCCATACTGTTAAAAGACGGTGTTGAAACGGAAACGGGTATTGAGGAAGTAAACATAGGCGATATATTTGTGGTACGTCCGGGTGAGCAGATACCGGTGGACGGGATCATAGTGAAGGGAATGACAGCTGTAGACGAATCGGCGCTTACGGGAGAGAGTATTCCGGTAGACAAAGGCGAGGGTGACCGGGTCTCTGCGGCCACGATGAACCGTCAGGGGTATATTGAATGCCGGGCAACCCGTGTGGGAGAGGATACAACGCTGGCACAGATCATAAAGACGGTTTCCGATGCAGCCGCAACGAAGGCTCCGCTTGCACGTATTGCAGACAGGGTATCCGGAATCTTCGTCCCTGCCGTGATCGGACTGGCTGTTCTTACTCTGATCGGCTGGCTTATTGCGGGACGTCCGTTCTCATATGCTATTGCAAGAGGTATTTCTGTATTGGTTATAAGCTGTCCGTGTGCGCTCGGGCTTGCCACACCGGTTGCCATCATGGTCGGAAACGGAGTGGGAGCGGGATGCGGAGTGCTGTATAAAACAGCAGCTGCTTTGGAAACTGTGGGAAGGACACGACTGATAGCCCTTGATAAAACCGGTACCGTAACAGAGGGACAGCCGGTTGTGACCGATATTATTCCTTTCGGCAGGGATAAGAATGAACTGATAAGACTTGCGGGATCGCTTGAGAAGAACAGCAGGCATCCGCTTGCCTGGGCAGTGACCGATGTAGCTGAAGGATATGAACTATCTGAGGTCACGGATTTTGAAGAGATGCCGGGAAACGGCCTGCGCGCCATGATCGACGGGAAAGAGCTGATCGGCGGGAGCGTCAGATTCCTTGGCTCAAGAGGACCTGTTGATGAAACAATCCTGAATAAGGCAGATTCTCTTGCACAGGAGGGAAAGACACCTCTGCTTTTTTCAATAGGAGGTGAAACGGCAGGTATTATTGCGGTTATGGATCCTATACGTGATGATTCCGCCGGGGCAATAAGTGAACTCTCCGGTATGGGTATAAAGACGGTTATGCTTACGGGGGATAATGAGAAAGCAGCTGCGGCAATAGGAAGGCAGGCGGGAGTTGATCATGTTATCGCGGGCGTTCTGCCCGATGATAAGGCAGATGTAATACAGAAGCTTAAGGAGCTCGGAAATACGGCGATGGCAGGCGACGGGATAAATGATGCGCCGGCACTGACCGTAGCTGACAGCGGCATAGCGATAGGAGCGGGAGCAGACGTGGCTATTGACGCTGCGGATATTGTGGTTATGAAAAGCCGCCTCAGCGATGTTGCCGCCTCGATCCGTTTAAGCCGTGCAACGATCAAAAACATACACCAGAATCTGTTCTGGGCTTTCTTCTACAATATTGTCTGCATACCCCTTGCAATGGGGCTTTACGGTATAGAGATGAAGCCGATGTATGGTGCGGCGGCGATGGCTCTATCAAGCTTCTTCGTATGTATGAATGCCCTTAGGCTGAATCTGGTGGATCCACACGATCCGAGTCACGACAGAATGGAAAAATCCGTATCGCAGGAAGAATTGGAACAGGCTTTGGCCGGGATAAAAATAAAGGAGGAAAGAACATTGAAAAAAACATTAAAGGTAGAAGGAATGATGTGTGCTCACTGTGAGGCAAGGGTTAAAAAGGCTCTTGAGGCAATTGAGGGCGTGGACAGCGCAGTGGCTGATCATGAAGCGGGAACCGCAGTAGTAACAATGAGTGCGGAGGTTCCGGATGAGACGCTGAAGGAAGCTGTGGAAGCCCAGGATTACAAGGTGTTGGGAGTAGAGTAGCAGCCGGATACCGGATGAAGCCCGGGATCTGAACGCAAGACTGAAGAGAGCAGTTCCCCTGCAGGACGGAAAGATGGGCTCATAAAACGAAAGGTGCCCGGCCTTGGGGAGACCGGGCTGATAGGGGTATAAAGTTTTTCGGTTGAAGAATTGAATAACAACTCTCACGCTGTAATCATAACATAGAAGAAAACATAAAACAAGTCGTATGTTTTATACGAAATGTGACATTTCAGATTCAGTACAGCACAGGAATATACAGCACAGCTG
>JAFRUW010000008.1 GCA_017438675.1 Oscillospiraceae bacterium
CAACCGGGGGAAGCCGTGTTTTCCGCCGGGGGGTTTCCAAAGGGGGAACGCCTTTGGTTTGCTTTGCATACTTTCTCAAATGAGAAAGTATGTGCCCCGCGGCATGAGCGGTTGAACAAATGAAAAATTGAGGTATTTTTTAATTCTGACGAATTAAAAAATGATTTAAAAGCGGGCGATCAATGATCGCCCCTACGGGTGCGTGCGTTTTCACACGCGTGTACGAATAACCGCCATGCCCATGTAGCGGCGGGCCTCCGCGCCCGCCCGCCGACGGCGCAGATTCGGACAACCGCCGCACGGACAATAGAAGGACAATCTGCGATACAAAACGTAGCGGCGGGCCTCCGCGCCCGCCCGCCGACGGCGCCGATTTGGACAACCGCCGCACGGACAATAGAAGGACAATCTGCGATACAATACGTAGGGGAGGTCATCGGCCGCCCGCGAGCTATCGCACAAAAATCTACCTGCAATGTGAGCGACAGCGGGTTAGAGGTCAGGGCTATCAAGGTTCAGGGATACCGCACACACGTATACGTAATACATAGTTCAAGATCGGACGAACGATTTGTTTCCACCGGGGGGTTTCCAAAGGGGGAACGCCTTTGGTGTGCTTTGGTTACTTTCTCACAAGGGAAAGTAACTGCCCCCCGCGGCATGAGCGAAAAATAAACTCCTGAAAGGACCGTTACCATGGCAGAGATCACTCCAATGATGCGCCAATATCTGAAAATAAAGGAGGAGCACAGCGACTGCATCCTCTTTTTCAGGCTGGGCGATTTTTACGAGATGTTCAACGATGACGCGAAAACCGCCTCAAAGGAGCTTGATCTCGTCCTCACCACCCGGGACAGGGCGAAGGAAAACCCCGATGAGCGGGTGCCCATGTGCGGCGTCCCCTACCACTCCGCCCAGAGCTATATCGCCCGCCTTATCGCCAAGGGCTACAAGGTGGCAATATGCGAGCAGACCGAGGACCCGGCCCTGGCAAAGGGCCTTGTGGACCGGGAGGTCGTAAAGATCATCACCCCCGGCACCGTCACCGACCCCGCCATGCTGGAGGAGGGGAAATCCAACTACATCTGCTGCATTGCCCTGACAGATACGGGTGGCTCCGTCTGCTTTGCCGACATTTCCACCGGCGAGATGGCCCTCCGCTCCTACTCCGACGGTATCCGGGAGCATATCGTAAACGAGCTTGCCCGGTTCTCCCCGGCGGAGGCGGTGCTGAACGGCGGCGCCGCGGAGTGCGGCGAAATCACGGAGTTCCTCTCCGCGAGGCTCTCCTCCATGATCCAGCGGGATGACAGCCGCTTCGATCTCACGGAGTGCAAAGAGCGCTTCCGTCACCAGTTCGGCAAAACCCCGGAGGAAATGGACATCACCTCCGAGCCCTCGGCGGTCCTTGCCGTGGGAGGCCTTTTAAGTTACATAATCGACACCCAAAAGGCCGATATAGCGCACATAAACACACTTGACTACTCACGCCTCGGCAAATACATGGAGCTTGACTACCAGACCGTGCGGAACATGGAGCTGGTGGCCTCCCTCCGCACCGGGGAAAAGAAGGGCAGCCTCCTGTGGGTGCTGGACAAGACCGGCACCGCCATGGGCTCCCGCATGATCCGGTCATGGATCACCCGGCCGCTCCTTAACCCTGCCGCCATCCGCCGCCGTCAGAACGGCGTCAGCGAGCTTGTTTTAAACACGGTGCAGCGGTCGGAAATCATGCACATCCTGAAAACCGTGGGCGACATGGAGCGCATCATGGGCAAGGTGGCAGGCGGTTCCGCCAACGCCCGGGACCTTACCGCCCTGTCCCAGTCAGCGAAGTGCATCCCGCAGCTCAAGGCCCAGCTACATGAGATGAAAAGCTCCGTCCTCCAGGCTCTCGGTCAGGCGGACGACCTCGGCGACCTTGTGAGCCGCATCGACGGGACTCTTGGGGACGATCCCCCCTTCTCCATCCGGGAGGGCGGCATGATAAGGCCGGGCTTCAGTCCCGAGGTGGACAGGCTCCGGGGCCTCTTAAACAACAGCTCCGCCGCCCTTCAGGCCATCGAAACCAGAGAGCGGGAGCGCACGGGCAAAAAGCTGAAGATCGGCTTCAACAAGGTTTTCGGCTACTATATCGAAATGCCCCGTTCCGCGGCAGACGACGTGCCGGAGGACTACATCAGAAAGCAGACATTGGTCAACAATGAGCGGTTCATAACCCAGGAGCTGAAGGAGCTGGAAAACGAGCTGCTCACCGCCCGGGACAGGCTGGGTGACCTTGAATTCCGCCTGTTCTCGGAGCTTCGGGATGAGATCGCGGGGAACACCCGGCGCATACAGCGCTCCGCCCAGCTCATCGCCATGCTGGACGTGCTCTGTTCACTGGCTCATGTGGCTGCAAAGAACAATTACTGCATGCCCGAGATCGACAATTCCAGGGTCATATCCGTTAAGGACGGCCGCCACCCGGTGGTGGAGCTCACCCAGACCGACGCCATGTTTGTCCCCAACGACACCGAAATGGGGCCGGGGAACATGGTTAACATAATCACAGGCCCCAACATGGCGGGCAAGTCAACGTACATGCGCCAGACGGCCCTCATCGTGCTGATGGCCCAGATAGGCAGCTTTGTCCCCGCCCGGGACGCCCATATCGGCATCGTTGACCGGGTGTTCACCCGCATCGGCGCGTCGGACGACCTCTCGGCGGGCAAATCCACCTTCATGGTGGAGATGACGGAGGTGGCGGAGATAATGAAAAACGCCACGGCGGACAGTCTTCTGATCCTTGACGAGATAGGCCGCGGTACCTCCACCTACGACGGCATGAGCGTTGCCCGGGCCATCCTTGAATACTGCGCCAAAAAGATAGGGGCGAAAACCATGTTCGCCACCCATTACCATGAGCTCACCGACCTTGAAGGCCAGCTAAAAGGCGTTAAAAACTATCACATCACGGCGAAAAAGCGGGGCGGGGAGCTGATTTTCCTCCGAAAGATCGTCCCCGGCAGCGCCGACGACAGTTACGGCGTGGAGGTGGCGTCCCTGGCCGGCGTGCCCGAAGCGGTGACCCGCCGGGCCGGCGAGATACTCCGCTCCCTTGAGAGCGGCGAAGCCCGGAAGAAGTCACCGGATGCGCCTGCCCCGGCGGCAGACGGTCAGCTCACCATGGGCGACCTCTCCGGCGGCGAGATAGCGGACACCCTCAGGAAGACCGACCTCAACACCCTCACCCCCCTTGAGGCGCTGAACCTGCTCTTTGAGCTTAAAAAAAAGCTGTAAGCCCGCAAACGCATTGCACTATTTTCAGCGGTTAAAATAATCCTCAACTTGCCATTTCCCATTTGCCATTTGCCATTTGCAATTTTCAACACAACGGAACGGAGTAAACAGTGAAAGAATTTACATTTCCAATGAAAAAACGGGAAAAGATCGCCGGATGGATCTACCTCCCCGTACACATGTTCCTGATGCCCCTTTTTATCCTGCCTTTTATCGCGATAGCTGCCGTGCGCTTCGGCTTCGCCATCGACGCGGTGACGCTGAATGTTGTCTATTACGCGGCGGGACTTGTTTTTGTCCTCATCTTCATGTTCCCGTTTCTGAAGAAAAACGTCACCTCCACATGGCGGTGCTGGCCCTTCAAGCCATGGCTCATCGGGTTCGGCATTTTCTACGGCGGCGCCATACTGGTGAACCTCATCCTGAACTTTATGGGGGTGGGGCTTATAAACCCCAATCAGGAGGCGGTGAACGACGCGGTGGCGATGGATACCGCAACCATGATTGCCGTTGCCGTCATCATGGCCCCCATCGTTGAGGAGGTTCTGTTCCGGGGCGTCGTCTTCGGCACCATCCGGGAGAAGAACCGCATTCTTGCCTATGCGGTATCGGTGATTCTGTTTTCTGTGTACCACCTGTGGGCCAGCGCCGTGAAGGCCGGAGATCCCACCGTACTGATTTATCTGGGTCAGTATATCCCGGCGGGCATTGTTCTGGCTTGGATATATGAGCGGTGCGGCAGCATCTGGGCTTCGATCCTGTTCCACATGGCGGCAAACTCCCTGTCCGTCCTTGTAAGCTCGGCATTGGGGCAGATACAATAACACACAAGGCCGATGGTTTCATCGGCCTTTTTCTTTTGCGTGTTTTGCCGTGTTCGGTTTCACACCGCAGGGGCGGATTCCATATCCGCCCGCTTTTTGCGGGTTTTGCCGTGTTTGGTTGGGCGCATATCAGGCCCCCTTGTGCAAAGGGGGCTGTCGGCTCCGCCGACTGGGGGATTGTCTTATCCGTCTTATGTTAATCGGCATGTTGCATTTTCATCGCAATGCCTCGGTAATCATAATCTGTACCGCGGGCCGATGTGGGCATCGGCCCCTACGTTTTGTGTCGCAAATCGTGCTTCTATTACCCATGCGTCCGTTGCCCAAATCGGCGCCGTCGGCGGGCGGGCGCGGAGGCCCGCCGCTACATGGGCA
>JAFRUW010000055.1 GCA_017438675.1 Oscillospiraceae bacterium
TCTTCATTTCCAATTTTTCATTTAAAAAAACGCTGAGCTTTCGCTCAGCGTTTTTTATCACTTCATGCTGTATTTGTTCATAGCCCGCTGGGGGCCTTCGTCGATATATGCTTCCACGGCCAGGGAAGCCCGCTCGCAGGCGTCCTTCATGGTTTCGGCGTCCTGATTGCGGAACACCGACAGCACCCAGTCCACCGTCTCACGGTTGTCGGGGGGCTGCCCCACGCCGATCTTGATCCGGGGGAACCCCTCGCCGCCGCACTTGGCGATAATGTCCTTAAGGCCGTTGTGACCCCCGGCGGAGCCGCTTGTCCTGATCCGCAGCTTCCCGATCTCCATGGAAATGTCGTCTGACACCACGATGACGTGGTCAAGGGGCACCTTGTAAAAATCCATGGCGGGGCGCACCGCGTCGCCGGAGAGGTTCATATACGTCTGGGGCTTGAGAAGCAGGGCGTTTTCACCGCTCTCACCCATGGGGCACAGGGCAGTCAGGGCCTTGAACTTCACCCGGTCGATCCTGATCCCCTTCCGCTTTTCCAGACATTCCGCAGTCATAAACCCGGCGTTATGCCGTGTACCGGCGTATTTCGGCCCGGGATTGCCGAGAAACACCACGATCCAGTTCACGCCGGAGGGCTTTCTTCTGAAAAACATATCTTATTTGAACAGGGTGGAGATGGAAACTTCTTCGTAAACTCTCTCGATGGCCTCCGCAAAGGCGGGAGCGACGGAGATGAATTTGATCTTGTCGGACTTCTTCTCGGGGATCTCCGGGATGGTGTCCAGGAACATGAGCTCCTTTATGTAGCTGTTGTTGATCCTTTCGATTGCGGGACCGGAGAGAACGCCGTGGGATGCGCAGGCGTAAACGTCCTTTGCGCCGCCCAGCTCAACAAGGGCCTTTGCCGCGCCGCAGAGACTTCCGGCGGTGTCCACCATGTCGTCAAAGAGGATGACATGCTTGCCTTCCACGCTGCCGATGATATTCATGACCTCGGACTGATTGGCCCGCTCGCGGCGCTTGTCCACGATTGCAAGGCCCTGGCCCATGCGCATTGAGAAGGCTCTCGCCCTGGCAACGGAACCCACGTCGGGAGAGACCACAATGCAGTCGTCGTTGTTCTCGCCGAAGAGCTTGAGATAGTAGTCTGCAAAGATGGGGCTTCCCACCAGTACGTCAACGGGGATATCGAAGAAGCCCTGGATCTGGGGAGCGTGGAGATCCATGGTCAGGACTCTGTCGGCGCCTGCCGACGCGATGATATTTGCAACCAGCTTGGCGGAGATGGGATCTCTCGCCTTGGCCTTTCTGTCCTGTCGGGCATATCCGAAATAGGGGATGACCGCCGTGATGCGGCCTGCGGAAGCGCGCTTGCATGCGTCGATCATGATAAGCTGCTCCATCAGGTTGTCGTTCACGGGATCGCAGGTGGACTGAACGATGAAAACGTCAGATCCGCGGACGGTTTCGTAAAGTGAGACGGATACCTCGCCGTCGGAAAAATGAGTTACGGAATTGTCGCCCAGCTTGATGCCGATGTGGCGGCAAATGCTTTCTGCAAGCTGCCTGTTTGAGTTACCGGTGAAAATCTTTATGTCCTTGCCATGTGATATCATCTCTGTTCCTCCTATACTCTTATCCATGGTTTGTCTGACTTTCTTCCTTTTCCTTTAACACCATTATAGCAGAGCTCACGGCAAATTCAAACATTAAATATGAAAAAAATTTTTCAGTTTTTGACAGGTATTACGTCATTTCTGTCAATGAACTGCAAATTATCCGTCATAAGCCGCCCTATGTATTCCACCCCACCACCCGTTAATTCCCGCCGCACCCGCAGGGGCGATCATTGATCGCCCGCATTTGCGGTTTTTGCCGCATCTGGATCGGTGCATGTCAGGCCCCCAAGGGCCGCGGGGGCTGTCACCGCAGGTGACTGGGGGATTGTCTTTCGTAAATGCATGTTTTATGCGATGACAATCCCTCCGGCACGGCTCCGCCGCGCCACCTCCCTTTACACAAGGGAGGCATTTTGCGCTCCCGCCCCTCTCTTTCGACCAAATTATCACAATATATGGTATATAATAATCTCACTTACACCAATATATTGAAAGGATGAGAGGATATGACGGTCACAAAACGGCGGGGCCATGTATTCAGCCTGCCTCTTGACGCCATAACGGCGGAAACGGGTAGCCCGCGGAACCCGCCGGAGCCGGGGGCGCTGTACGCCCTGGCGGACAGCATCGAAAAATACGGGGTGCTCCAGCCCATAACTGTCCGCCGTCTGGAAAACGGCTACGGCCTGGTTGCCGGGGACCGCCGCCTCCGGGCGGCGAGGATGGCGGGGCTCACCCGCATCCCCTGCATACTGGTGGACGCCGACGACACCGATTCAACGGTGTTGGCCCTGGTGGAGAACCTTCACCGTCGGGATCTGGACTTCATACAGGAGGCGGAGGCCCTTAACCGCCTCATTTCCGATCACGGCCTCAGCCGGGAGGAGGCGGCGCGGCGGGTAGGGATGACCCGGTCGGCTGTGGCAAACAAGCTCCGGGTGCTGAAGCTTTCCGGCGAAACCCTTCGCCTCATCCGGGAAAACGACCTGACGGAGCGTCACGCCCGGGCGCTCTTAAGGCTCCGGGACGAGGGACAGCGCAGGCGTGTCCTTGACGAGATCATAAGCCGTGGGCTCAACGTGGCAAAGACGGAGGAACTTATCGACACCATTTTGGGCGGAAAAGAAAAACCGCCCCGGCCCGTTTTCGTGATCCGGGACGTGCGGTTTTTTCTGAACACCGTGGACAGGGGCGTCGCCATAATGCGGGACGCAGGGATCGGCGCGGAATGCACCCGATCCGAAACGGACGCCGCCCTGACGGTAACTGTCACCATACCAAAGGTTATGTAAATCAAAACCCGCCCTGTCCGGGCGGGCCTCTTTTTATTTTACCACCCGGCACCGGGTTATGCCGTAATACCTCATGCACCTCACGGCTGACTCGTCTATCAGCTCGCCGCAGACGGCGACGGGCACCGCCGGCGGGCAGGCGATATCCGTCCCGGCAAGGACCCGGCCGGCAGCGTTTTCCACACTCACAGTCTCCCACGGGGAAAAACACGCCTCCCGAAGGGACATGACCCTCACGGGCGGGATAAGCTCCGGCGGGGTGTCGGCGATGGGGTCTTGCCGCGTTATGTTAACCAGCGCTTCCTCA
>JAFRUW010000056.1 GCA_017438675.1 Oscillospiraceae bacterium
ACACCGCAACATCGCAGCCTCCGAGGGGTATCTCCTTTGCCTCCACATTGCCGATAAAGTTAATCCTGCCCTCATCATTGGCTTTTTGAAGGAGGGCGTATGTCTCCTTCTGGAGGGCGGTTCCCTTTGTGGGCTCGGTGCCGTTGTTTACAAGTCCCACTCTGGGAGAGGTGACGCCCATGAGCTTTTCCATATAGAAAGATCCCATGTAGGCGAACTGCAGAAGATACTCGGGAGTGCACTCCACATTAGCGCCGCAGTCAGCAAGCAGCACTCCGCCGCCTCTGCATGGGATATACGGAGCAAGCGCAGCCCTTCTGATACCCTGTATGCGCTTTGTGTAAAGAGTCGCCCCGGTGAGAAGGGCCCCGGTGCTTCCGGCGGAGACCATAGCGTCCGCCTCGCCGTTTTTCAGCATTTCAAGACCGACGACCATAGAGGAATTGCGCTTCTTCCTTACGGAAGTCACGGGGTCCTCATCCATAGCGATGACTTCATCGCAGTCGGCAATCCTGATGCTCTCCGGCAGATCGGATATTCCCTCTCCCCTCAGGCAGTTCAGGATGGCTTCTTTCCTACCGGTCAGTATGACCTCAACACCGTATTCTTCTATGGCAAGCAGAGCGCCTTTTACGATCTCCGACGGCGCGTTGTCGCCGCCCATTGCGTCAATTATTATTTTCATATCCTTTTACCTGTTTCATCTATTATTTCCAAAGCCCGGCGGGATATTTCCATATTCTTGTTTCTCTTGCCCCTGACCTTGTAGCCGAGAGGAGAAACGATCCCGAAGTTAATATTCATAGGCTGGAAATTCACAACCGTTTCGTTTGACACATAGTGTGCCAGGGCGCCGATGGCAGTCTCCTGGGGGAAATCGGCGGGGGGCCTGCCCAGAAGCTCAAGAGCTGTCTCAACACCGACCAGAAGTCCGGAAGCGGCGGATTCCACATAGCCCTCCACACCCGTCATCTGCCCGGCGAAGCTGATTCTCGGATCGGAGCGGAGTCTGTAATACCTGTCCAGCATCTCCGGGGAGTTGAGGTAGGTGTTCCTGTGCATTACGCCGTACCTGACAAACTCCGCGTTTTCAAGGCCGGGTATCATGGAGAACACACGCTTCTGCTCCGGGAATTTAAGATGTGTCTGGAAGCCGACGATATTGTAAATCGTTCCCTCGGAGTTGTCCCGCCTGAGCTGGACAACTGCGTAGGGCTCCTTCCCGGTTTTCGGGTCAGGCAGTCCCACGGGCTTCAGCGGACCGTAGCGCATGGTGTCCTCTCCCCGGCGGGCCATGACCTCGATGGGCATACAGCCTTCGAATACATTCCCGTCGTCGAACCCGTGCACCTCAGCTTCTTTGGCGTCTCTCAATTCACGCTGAAAAGCCTTGTATTCATCCTCGTCCATGGGGCAGTTAACATAATCCGGCGTGCCCTTGTTGTAGCGGGAGGCGAAATACGCCTTGTCAAGATCAACACTCTCCAGCGTCACAATAGGAGCCGCGGCGTCAAAAAAGTTAAGGCACTTGTTGGCGGGGCTCAGTTCCACCAGCTTTTCCGCCAGGGCGTCGGCTGTGAGTGGTCCGGTGGCGATTATGACCCTGCCGTCGGGAATGTCGGTAATCTCCCGCTCGGTGACTGTCAAAAGAGGGTGCGCTTTCAGCTTATCCGTTATATCCTGAGAAAACCGCACCCTGTCAACGGCAAGGGCGCCGCCTGCCGGAAGCCTGTTCTTATCCGCCGACCACATAACAATACTGTCAAGCCTGCGCATCTCCTCCTTGAGAAGGCCAACGGCGTTAGTAAGCTCATCGCTTCTCAGTGAATTTGAGCACACGAGCTCTGCAAAGGTATCGCTGACATGAGCAGGAGTCCTTTTAACAGGCTTCATCTCAATGAGCTCGACGGGTATTCCTCTTTTAACGAGCTGCCACGCGGCCTCGCACCCCGCAAGGCCGGCGCCGACTACTTTAACACTTGTCATCAGACATCCTCCGATGTTTCGGACTGAGAATCCTTGTTTAACCTGCCGATTTTCTGCCTTTTCCGGCAGTTTTGGCCTTGGTTTCCTTTTTCACGGACTTTGCCGCAGTCTTTTTCTCATCACCCGCCGGCTCTTTGACCTCGTCGGTGCCGCCGGTTTTCTTACGCTTGTAGCCCCTCTTGTCCTCGGGGAGGAAGTTGGGGCATTCCTCATTTATGCAGAAGGGCTTCTGGCGGCCTTTTCCGGCTCTTTTAAACATTGTATGACCGCATTCGGGGCAGTTATCCGCCACCGGAACGTCCCAGGTCATAAAGCCGCAGGACGCACCTTTTTCGCAGGCGTAATATGTGTAGCCCTTTTTTGACGTACGCTTTAATATCCTGCCGCCGCAGCGGGGGCACTTACCGGGCATTTCCACCACAAGGGGCTTTGTGAAGCTGCACTCCGGGTAGCCGGGACATGCTAAAAACCGACCGAATCTGCCGGATTTTATAACCATCCTGCGCCCGCAGATGTCGCACACCTCGTCGGACACCTCGTCGGGGACCTTGATGCGCTCGCCCTCAAGGGCCTTTTCCGCGTTGTCGAGGGACACCTTGAAGGGGCCGTAAAACTCGGTCAGAACACCCTTCCAGTCCTTTGTGCCCTTTTCCACGCTGTCAAGCTCGCTCTCCATTTTGGCGGTGAAGTTCAGATCGACGATATCGGTGAACCTGTCCTCCATGAGCTTTGTAACCACCTCGCCCAGAGGCGTGGGCTTCAGATACTTGCCCTCCTTGACAACGTACTCCCTGTCGAGGATCGTGGAGATCGTGGGTGCATAGGTGCTGGGGCGGCCGATCCCGGTGTCCTCCATCTCCTTAATGAGAGTGGCTTCCGTATATCTGGGAGGCGGCTGAGTAAACTTCTGTTCCTTTTCCGCTTTTTTAATCGTCACCTGCTGGCCCACGGTCACCGGGGGAAGACCGGACTGCTTTTCCTCCTTCTCCTCATCCTTTGTGTCCTCATAAAGGGCGGTGTAGCCTGCAAACTTTATGACCATGTCTGAGGCGCGGAAGGAATGACCGGCGCTTACGGCGTCGATCGTCACGCTGTCGAATACCGCGGCGGACATCTGGCTTGCTATATATCTGCTCCAGATCAGCTTGTACAGCTTGTACTGCTCCGCGGTAAGACTGCTCTTTATGCCGTCGGGAGTGAGAAATATATTTGCCGGGCGGATGGCCTCATGGGCGTCCTGAGCGCCGCTCTTGACTTTGAAGCGTCTGGGAGTACCGGGATAATATGCGTCGCCGTAATTATCCTTAATATAAGTTCTGGCGGCGCTGAGAGCGTCCTCGCTGATTCTCAGGGAGTCGGTTCTCATATATGTTATGAGGCCCACCGTGCCCTCGCCCTTTATGTCCACACCCTCGTAAAGGCGCTGGGCGATGCTCATGGTCTTCCGCGGGGTCATATTGAGCCTGCGGGAAGCCTCCTGCTGGAGAGTTGACGTTATAAAGGGGGGCGGCGGATTGCGGAGCTTGTCGCTGCGCTTTACGCTGCCGATATAAAAAGGCGCTGACTGAACGGCTTCGATTATGGCGTTTGCCTCGTCCTCCGTATGGATCTCCGCCTTTTTGCCGTTAAAACCGTAGTATTTCGCCTTGAAGGTTCCACCGTCGATGGTGGAAAGGAGCGCCTCAAGGATCCAGTATTCCTCGGGGACAAATGCGTTTATCTCCTTCTCCCTGTCGTCAACTATACGTGTTGCCACGGACTGGACACGTCCCGCGGAGAGGCCCCTCCTGATCTTGCGCCACAGAAGGGGGCTGAGCTGATAGCCAACGATCCTGTCAAGGATTCGCCTTGCCTGCTGAGCGTCAACCAGGTTCTGATCTATCTCTCTTGGGTTATTGATACTGTCCTGAACAACTTTTTTCGTTATCTCGTTGAAGGTCACCCTGAGGGCGTCATCGCCCAGTCCCAAGAGTTCCTTCAGGTGCCATGAAATGGCCTCGCCCTCGCGGTCCGGGTCGGTTGCGAGATAGACCTTGCCGCTGGCCTTCGCGGCTTTTCTCAGTTCGTTTATGGTGTCTTCCCGTCCTTTGACGGGGACGTATTCGGGTATAAACCCGTTATCGATATCAACGCCCATGGTGCTCTTCGGCAGATCCCGGAGATGACCCATGGACGCGGTCACCTTATAATCGCTCCCA
>JAFRUW010000057.1 GCA_017438675.1 Oscillospiraceae bacterium
CATAGTCAACGAAATAAACGCAAACCCCTTCTATCTTTGGGGCTACAGGCTGCTGCTTGTCCTGTTCATCATAGCGGGCATCATAAACATCTTCATTCTTCACGGCGTGCTCCTTGACAACATGAGCATGAAGAAATCCCGGAGGAATTCAAGGGCATTGCTGAAGGCCAACTGGAAGAGCTTCATCTTTGAAAACCTGCGGTTCCTTCTGTTCCTTGCCGTTCTGGTGGCCCTTACGCTGGGGCTGTTTTCCGCACTCCCGCTGTATCTGCTGTCAAAAAGCGGGGACGTGGCGGGTATAACCCGCTATCTCACCATATTCTTCTTCCTTCTGGGAATAGCCATGATCGCCTTTTTCGCCCTTGTTCTCAGGACCTTCTATATCATGAAGCTGACCCAGCTTTACGATTATTACCGGGACGGGGAGAAGGAGTTCTATCCGCGGCAGGGCTGGCAGAAGCACCGCACGACCCTCATCATAAACGGAGTAATAGTTGGCGCGTGCCTTATCGCGGCCCTGGTGCTCAACATCAGGTTTGAAACGGTGTTCCCAAAGACGGTAGCGGTTGACATAATTTCCCACAGAGGCGGAGGATACGAGGACCTGGAAAACACCGTGTCCGGACTCAACACCGCCATTGAGCTGGGGGCGTACGGCAGCGAGATCGACATTCAGCGTACCCTCGACGGGCATTACATCGTGAACCACGACACCACCTTCAAGAGGCTCACCGGCATACCGAAAAAGCCTTGGAAAATGTCCCTCGCCGAAATCAGGATGCTCACCATAAAGGGCAAGGGCCGCTTCCAGGGCAGAACGGAGCCCATCGCAACCCTTGAAGAGATGCTGGACGCGGCGAAGGGGAAGATCATCCTTTACATTGAGCTTAAGGGCACCACTGCCGACAGGCAGATGGCGGAGGACGTGATCGGAATGATAAAGGAGCGGGACATGATGGATGAATGCGTCCTTATCTCCTTAAAGTACAACATCATCGACTACATAGAGACCAACTGGCCGGAGGTGCAGACGGGGTGCCTTATCTACGCCGCCTACGGCAACGCGGCGAAGCTGAACTGCGATTACCTCGGCCTTGAGGAAGAGGCCGCCACTGGCCTTGCAGTTGCCGCGAACCACGCCGCCGGGAAAAAGGTCCTTGTCTGGACCCCCAACGGGTCGGCGGATCAGCGCCATTTCCTCCTCTCCCACGCTGACGCCATCATCACAGACAACGTGTCACGGGCCTTCAGGATACGGGAGGAGCTGAAGGACAGGACGGATCTTTTGAGGATCATGGACGGGTTCCTGGGTTTCTTCGGAATATCCAGGTCGTAACGGTGAAAAAGACGGGGAAAATGCGAATAAATCATTTACATTTTAAGTCGAAAATGATAAAATTACAGTGATCTGCGGCAAGCTGCCAGCCTCGGCAGGGTGAGGTTTTGCCGAAGAAATATAAAAACAAAAAACTTATTATAAATCACAGGAGGAATTAATCATGGGATTCATTCAAGCATTCGTAGGCGCTCTCGGCGGCGTATTGGGCGATCAGTGGAAAGATTTCCTGCTCCCTAAGGAGAACGTGCCCGCAACGGCAGGCGTATTCCCGGCGGTTTTCAAGGGTACAAACGCAGGCCGCGGCTCCAACTACAAGGGCTCCGAGAACATCATCACAAACGGCAGCAAGATCGTGGTTCCCGACGGCGTTGCCCTCATCACCATGCAGGACGGCGGCATCACCGGTATGGTGGCTGAGCCCGGCGGATACATTTTCAGATCCGACGATCCCAACTCCCAGTCCATCTTCGCAGGGGACGGCCTTGTCTCCACCCTTATCAAGCAGTCATGGGAGAGATTCAAGTTCGGCGGCATCCCCGGCTCCCAGCAGCTCGCTTTCTATGTAAACCTTAAAGAGATCCCCAACAACCGCTTCGGCACCCAGTCCGAAATCTATTGGGACGATGCTTACCTCAACGCTCAGGCGGGCGCTGTGACAAGAGGTACATATACTCTGAAGATCATCGATCCTATCCTCTTCATCAAGAATTTCGTACCCCTCAAGTACGTTCAGGCAAACGCACCGGTGTTCGACTTTGCCGACATGAACAATGACGCGGGCGAGCAGCTCTTCAACGAGGTTGTCAGCAGCCTGTCTCCCGCTTTCTCCATCTACACCAATGATCCCGCCAAGGGCAACCGCATCACAAAGATCCAGGCTGATCAGATGGGCTTCGCAAAGAGCCTGTCCCAGGCGGTGGAAGACGGCTATCAGTGGAAGAGCGACAGAGGTCTTGAGATCGTAAAGGTCGCCATCCAGGCCATCGAGTACGACGAAGATACAAAGAAGCTCCTCAGCGACGTCAAGAAGGCGGACGCACTCTCCGGCGCGAGAGCAGATTCCTTCCTCCAGCAGGCTGCGGCTCACGGCATCCAGGCAGCGGGCGAAAACGGCGGCGGAGCAGGCATGGCATTCATGGGCATGGGCATGGGCGCCGCAAACAATGTGATCGGCGGCTTCCAGCAGACCTCCCAGCCCTATTCCAATCCCGCCCTCCAGTTCAACCAGCAGGCTGCCCAGAATTATCAGCAGCCCGTTCAGCAGGCGGCTCCCGCTGAGGATCCCTACGAGAAGCTCATCAAGATGAAGCAGCTCCTCGATGCAGGCGTTCTTACCCAGGAAGAGTTCGATCAGGCGAAGGCGAAGATTTTAGGGGTGTAAGATATGCCGGGTATCGAAAATGAGGAACCCAAGGTAGTTGATACCGCCGAAGGTGCTCAGGACGGTCAGGAAAAATGCCCCAAATGCGGCGCCACCGATATTTCCCTTAACACCAAAACCGGTAAGCTGCGCTGCAACTATTGCAGATTCGAGTTTGAACCCATTCATTTCGAGGGGATGGAGACAGACATCAGCCATCTCGAGGGTGAGACTATGGGCTCCGGAACCCATGATATTGAGGATGACGCAGAGAGTATAGTCACCCTTAAGTGCTCAAGCTGCGGCGCGGAGGTGGTCATCGACACGTCCGAGGTCACCCAGGCCAGGTGCCACTGGTGCAGGAATACCCTGTCCTTGAACC
>JAFRUW010000058.1 GCA_017438675.1 Oscillospiraceae bacterium
GGCAGACCGCCTACGTTGTGATGGGCCTTTACGGGGCCGCTCTCAATGATGTCGGGATAAATAGTTCCCTGTGCCAGGAATTCTATATCGGACTGCTTGCGGGCCTCTTCCTCAAATACTCTGATAAACTCGGCGCCGATGATCTTGCGCTTCTGCTCAGGCTCGCTGACGCCTGCCAGCTTGTCCAGGAAACGGTCTACGGCGTCGACATAGACGAGATTTGCGTCCATTTCCTGTCTGAACACCTGAATGACCTGCTCGGGCTCACCCTTGCGGAGAAGACCGTGGTTTACATGCACGCATACGAGCTGCTTGCCGATTGCCTTGATAAGGAGAGCAGCGACGACGGAGGAATCAACACCGCCGGACAGTGCCAGAAGCACCTTCTTGTCGCCGACCTGCTTACGGATGGCTTCGATCTGCTCAGCGATAAAAGCCTCTGCAAGTTCACTGTTGGTTATACGTTCCATAGTCTCGGGGCGCTTATTGTTCTCCATTGTTATATCTCCTTTATTTAAATTATTCTTACATAAAAGACTTATCGAAAGATTTGTTTTGAAGCTGCGATTCTTATTCCTTGCCTGTCCAGCAGTAAGTGCAGAGCTTGCAGGGCTCAATACCTATCGCCTCATACAGACCGTCCAGGGTCTGATACTCAAGGGACGCGAAATTGAATTTGTCACAGATAGCCTGACGCATTTTTTTGCCGCGCTCCGTAGTGCTGTCGCTGTACTCCTCCAGATGGTTGAAGCCTTCCTCCCCTTCCAGATCCATTATAATCCTTCTTGTTAAAAGCTCCATAACGGTGGTCGCTCTGGAAAAGTTGAGGTATTTGCAGCTGTACATCAGCGGAGGACAGGCGGATCTCATGTGAACGGACTTGGCGCCGTTTTCATACAGGAAATCGACAGTTTCCTTAAGCTGCGTTCCCCTGACGATGGAATCGTCGACAAACAGCAGGTTTTTGTCTTCTATGAGGTCGTGGATGGTGATCTGCTTCATCTTGGCGACCCTGTTTCTCTCGGTCTGCCTTGTGGGCATAAAGCTCCTCGCCCAGGTGGGAGTGTATTTTATAAACGGACGGGCAAACGGAATGCCGCTGGCGTTGGCGTAACCGATGGCGTGAGGTGTACCGGAATCGGGAACACCGCTGACGTAGTCGATCTCATTGTTATTGCCCTCGGCGTTGTCATGGTTTGCCATGATACGTCCGTTGCGGTAACGCATGGTTTCCACGTTGGAGCCCTCATAAGTGGAAGTGGGATAGCCGTAATATGTCCACAGGAAAGCGCATATTTTCATTTCTTTACCGGGCTCAAGTATCTGCTCGATACCGTCGAGGGTGATCTCAACGGCTTCACCGGGACCCAGTTCCCTTTCCATTGAGTACCCCAGTTTCTGGAAAGCAAAGGATTCAAAGGACACACAGTAGCCGTCCTCACTTTTTCCGATGAGTATCGGGAGTCTGCCGAGACGGTCACGGGCGGCGATGATACCGCCGTCACCCTTCAGGATAAGTATGGAAGCA
>JAFRUW010000059.1 GCA_017438675.1 Oscillospiraceae bacterium
CTTTTTCCTTCTACTTTTTCAGCTTTTTGGCAACTTTTTCGTAAAAACTGACGTCCGTTACCCTGATCAGTCTCGTGGTGTGTCCCGATCGCTCTATCCTCACCTCATCGCCGCAGACGAGGTCAAACGCCTCGCCGCCGTCCGAGGATATGAATTCGTTTCTGTTGTCCTCGTCAAGAAGCTGGATCTCCACTACCCTTTCCGGAACAAGGACAAATGATTTTGCCGACATCTGATGGGCGCATATAGGCGTTATGATTATGTTTTCCGCCGAGGGCTCCATTATCGGGCCCCCCGCCGCCATGGAATAGGCCGTTGACCCGGTGGGCGTGGCGATCACAACGCCGTCGCCGGCAAGCTCCGTTATGAGCTTCCCGTCGCCCTTCACCGTCATGTGGAGGATCCTTGCCCTGCCGCCAATGACCACGTCGTTCAGGGCGAAATCCTCATAGACCGTCTCACCTTTCCGGATGACCCTTGTGTCCAGCATCATCCGGCGCTCCACGGCGCATTCGCCTCTCACGGCTTTCATGATAAGGCCGCCGTCGGCCTTTTCAAGCTCCGCCATAAAACCCTTGTTCCCGGTGTTGACGCCTAAAATGGGAACGTCCAGCTTCGCGGCGTACCTGGCGGCGTGGAGGATTGTACCGTCGCCGCCGAAGGTGATGATCATGTCCGCACCCTTCATGGCGCTCACAGTCTCATCGGCTGAAAAACCGTGTTCTATTATGACGCATTCGGCTTCTCCCGAGTCATTCAGGAGCTTTTCAACCGCGCTCGTCTGTATAAGGCCCCTGTCCCGCTTGGGATTGGGGTATAAAACTATCTTCTTCATCGGCCGTCAAGCTCCCTGTGGGACAGTTCAACTACTGCTGCGGTATCGATCTCTTTGCCGGGATCGGAGGATACGAGATGTCCCAGATACTCGATATTCCCCTCGGGGCCTTTTATGGGTGAAAAAGTCAGATTCTCGACAAAAAAGCCGGATTCCCTGCTGTAATGTACAAAATTGTCAAGAACTTCAAGGTGTGTTTCCCTCTCTCTTACGACGCCTTTCTTGCCCACCTTATCCTTTCCCGCTTCAAACTGGGGCTTTATAAGGCAGACCACCTCGCCGTCATCCGAAAGCAGTCTTCTTATGACCGGGAGAACCAGCTTCAGGCTGATAAACGACACGTCTATGACCGAAAGGGACGCCTTGTCGGGGATCTGCTCTTCGGTGACGTATCTGATATTCGTCCGCTCCATGGAGACAACACGGGGGTCGTTTCTGAGGCTCCAGGCAAGCTGACCGTAGCCCACATCGATGGAATATACCTTCGCGGCTCCGTTTTTAAGGAGGCAGTCGGTAAAGCCGCCGGTACTTGCGCCGCAGTCGATGCATATCTTATCCGAGGGGTCCACGCCGAATTCGGCAAGGGCCTTTTTGAGCTTGTATCCGCCCCGGCTGACGAACTCATTCGTACCGCCTCTGACCTCTATGTCGCACTCCGGATCGAAGGTCATGCCCGCTTTATCGCTTCGCTGTCCGTTTACAAAGACAACGCCGGCCATGATCGCCGCCTTTGCCTTTTCCCGGCTTTCAAAGAGCCCCCGCTCAGTAAGCAATACGTCAAGTCGGGTTTTGCTCATCCTATCTCCTCCATTACCGCCTTTGCCAAGCCCTCCGCATCGATCCCGCACAGCTTTTTAAGCTCCGGCACTTTTCCGGCGGTCACAATACCGTCGCCGAGGTTTTTGAGGATCAGGGAATCGAGCTTCACCTTGTTCTCCTCAAGCGCAGCAGCTATCCTTGCACCGACGCAGCCGGCGGCGGCGCATTCCTCAACCACCATAAGCCTGCCGGTCTTTCTTACAGAGGCAAAAATATCGCTGAAATCTGCGGGTTTGATAATGCCCAGCTTTACCACCTCGGCGGAAACGCCTCTTTTCTCCAGAAGCTCCGCCGCATCCGCGGCGTCGTTAATATTCACGCCGTAGGAGACTATTGTTATATCCCCGCCTTCGCGGAGCACCTTTGACGGATATATGCCGCCTTCCCTGTATTTCCCTTCTCCGCCTCTGGGGTATCTCACCGCAGCCGGTCCTTTTGCCTCCAGTACGGCGTATTCAAGCATATCCTGCAGCTCCTTAAAGCTTGCTGGGCACAGTATCTCCATATGGGGCACCGAGTTCAGATACCCCACGTCGTATACGCCGTGATGGGTCTCGCCGTCCTCTCCCACAAGTCCGGCCCTGTCCACTCCGAAAACCACATGGGCATTCGTCAGCGCAACGTCGTGAAGGAGCATGTCGTACCCTCTCTGCAGGAACGTGGAGTAAACGGCAAAGACGGGCTTCAGTCCCTGACTCGCCATTCCCGCGCACATCGCTACACTGTGCTCCTCGGCAATGCCGGTATCGTAAAACCTGTCGGGGAATTCATCAGCAAACTTTGTAAGGCCCGTACCGCTTTCCATAGCGGCAGTAACCGCAATGACCGCGGGGTCTTTGTGCGCCAGGGTCACCATCTTGTCGCCGAACACCTGTGAGAACTTGAGTCCGCTTTTGGGGAGCTTTCCCGTTACGGGATCAAAGCCCGGTACGCCGTGGTATCTCTCCGGATCCTTTTCCGTATATTCGCAGCCCTTGCCCTTCACGGTCATCATGTGTACCAGAACGGGGTGATTGGCTTTTTTCGCGGTTTTCAGCGCCGTAATAACATCCTTTATGTTATGACCGTCCACGGGCCCAAGATACTCAAATCCCATTTCCTCAAACATACTGCTGCTGTTGTATATCCTGCTCTTTATGCTTGCCTTGATGTTGTGAAGGAATCTGTGGATCCTTTCGCCGCCGGGCATCTTTTTAAATGCGGAACGGTACATGGATTTGAAGTTATAATACCCGGGTTCTATTCTCAGCCGGGACAGGTGACGGGCCACGCCGCCGACGCTCTCCTTAATGGACATGCCGTTGTCGTTTAAGATGACAATGAGCTGCTCCTCAGACTCCCCGGCGTCGTCCAGCGCCTCGTAGGACAGTCCTCCGGATAATGCGCCGTCGCCGATGAGAGCGATGACGTTGTAGTCCTGGCGGAGCTTTGTCCTCGCCCGGGCCATACCCAGGGCAACGGACACGGAGTTTGAAGCGTGACCGGCGATAAACGCGTCGTGAACACTCTCGGCAGGCTTTGGAAAGCCGGAAAGGCCGCCGAACTGGCGCAGGTTTTCAAAACCGTCCTTACGCCCCGTCAGCAGCTTATGTACATAGCTCTGATGACCCACGTCGAACACAAGACGGTCAACGGAGGTGTCAAACACCCGATGGATGCCCACCGTAAGCTCCACCACGCCCAGGTTGGCCGAAATATGGCCGCCGGTTTTTGAAACATTTTCAATTAGGAATTCCCTTATTTCCCCGCAGAGAGCGTTCAGCTCATCAATTGACAGGTCTTTAAGATCCTGCGGGGTGTTTATTCTGTCTAAATACTTCACCGGTTTTACTTTCTCTTTCCTTTTTTGAATCCGGTCAGGAACCGGATGACCTTGCCCACGGCAAGCACCACTTTGACGTTCTGATTTATGGCCACTATCTTGCCTGTTGCTTTGCCCCCTATGGTGAGGCCGGACACTGTGCCGGACATCAGGAGCTGAAGCAGTATGTTGCTTAACGAATGATCCCTCACCAGCATGGCAACTATTATGGTGGAGGTGGTGCCGCTTACGATGCCCGCAATGTCACCCACCACGTCGTTGCATATACTGGAGACCTTTTCGGAGTTTTTAAGGAGTTTGATCGCCTCCGTCGCGCCCTTTTCCCTGTGGGACGCCATGGAGTGAAACGGCGCCTCGGGCGCCGAGGTCACCGCGACGCCGATAATATCAAAAACGATACCGATGAGGATAAACACCAGAAGCACCGCAAAAGCGGCAAAATACCCCGCCCCGGAGAGCGCCTCCGTGGAAACGAGGGTAAAAACCACCGATATTGCGATACTGAGAAGTGTTATCTGTATTATCCACCGGACTGCTGATTTGTTTTTCATAATAAAAATGCTTTATATTTCCATTTTTTAATTTGAAAAATTAAAAAATACCTCACTTCTTCACTATTCGCTGTTAATTCTTCTCTCCCTGATCAATCGCTTTGCTATTGATCAGGTCGGCGGCGGCAGACAAGGTAAATCTTACGGCTTAGGTACGGGTTGGATTTCCCAGGGCGCTGCCCCCCGTTGCCGTAAGGGTGGTTCCCCATTAAAGCGCCCTACAGATCGTCGCCGAAACTGTTACCCGACTGCCACTTAGTCCGCACTGTAATCCCATGTCTGCCCGAGATCGACAGCCTAGGTGTTTTCCACAACAAAGCGCACTGTCTTTTTAGCCTCTTTTGCAGAGAATATTTCAGGGGGCAGTGACGCGGAGGCCATGGCCGTGACCTTCACATCTTGTTTCCCCCATCCGCAGACCCCACTCAAGGCAGGCTACACTACACACAGCGTCCGACGGATGTTGAGAGTTCCGTCTCATAATCGCACCGCATTGCAGGTTAACTCCCCGAAACGTACACGCTCTTTTATCGGTGTGCACGAGCTCAGGTCTCCACGCCGCAAGGGTCGGGTTCTCCATGCCGTTGGAAATCGCCCTTTTGGCGCAGATGGCTTAGGCTTAAGCCTGTCCATCTCCCCCCAGCACCCACCCCACACTGGGCGTTTAAAGCAGGCACAAGGGGTTTCAAAGATATGCCCTTCAAAGGATTTTTAGGCCCTTCCTGAAAGACAGCGGCCCTGACTAGAATACTGCGCCGCCGAGTATGAATATTATATCAAAGATTTTTGAATATTCAAGGTATTAATGCAAATATTCATTATTTATTTTTGATCGTTTTCGCAATAACGATCAAACAAACACGGACAGCCTC
>JAFRUW010000060.1 GCA_017438675.1 Oscillospiraceae bacterium
CCGTCCTCGTCGTCCCCTTCGTCATCTATCTCCGCAAGGCTTTCCGCCCCTCCGAAGGCTTCCATCATCTCGTTTGAAATGCCCTCGAGGTCATCCTCAGAAATGCCCATCTTTTTCATTATATCGTCCACGGGCTTTATGTTCAGCTCCTTGGCGCACTTTAAACATAAACCCTCGTTTGTCGTCTCACCGTTTTCGATCTTTGTAATAAAGATAACGGCTACATTCTTTTTGCATCTTGCACACAGTGTAGGCTGCATTATACTCCTCCATGCGCTTTGCGCATCAACAGTTTATGATCGATCTTCCGACCGGGAAACCGTTCCCCGCCGAAGGATCACAGTCCCAAAATGCCCGCCAGCTTGTTGTCGTTGATCAGATGCTCCAGGACCATCGTCCCTTCAATGGTTTTGTTACCCAATACGAGTCCCAGATAACGGCAGGCGAAGGCAATCAGGGTTATTAACAGTATACCCTTTAATACGCCCAATACAGAACCGGAAATCTTATTCACCGTTTCAAGTCTGGGCAGTTTGAAATAAACATTCATCACGTTTCCGATGATGGCGCCGATAATGGCGACTATGGCAGTCACGATGATCATGACGGCAAGATAACCGAGACGGTCGCACAGGGCGGAAGTCAGGGAATTCGCCATCTCCTGATTTACGTAGTGCTGCTGATCCGCAACTTCCTTGGCGATATCCTCCGCCGCGGTCTCGCAGATGCCCAGTTCCCTGAGCGCCGCATAGCTCACGGAATAGGCGTCGTCCTTCTCCATGGTGTTGAGAACCACCTCGGGCTCCTTAAGAGGCTCGCCGCTGGGTGTGGTTTTGCCCGGCTCGTAATCGACTACCGCGCTGATGGCGGTGTCCGCCAGACCTCCCGCGAAAGGCTGAAGCATACCGCTGAATTCATCGCTGTACACAACACCAACAAGGTGCCCGATAAAAATTGCGGCGATCAGCGCGGCAAGGCCAACGGCGCTGCTGAGCAGGCCGTGCTTAAGCCCCATCCAGCAGCAGTAAACAACTATGGCAATAAGCAGCAGATCAATAACTATACTCATCATTTGGATGTTCCCCTCCCAGATATCTTCTGTCCTTTACAAACCGGAAAACCGGATAATATTACTTAATCCACTATCGCGGCAGAATACTCGCCGGCGACAATCACAGCGCCGTCGCCGCACATCATGACGCTCTCAGCGCCCGGATCGGTCTCATATGTACGCCGCTCCTTCAGGCTCTTGTCGTAAACCGACAGCCCGTCGGAGTACAGCACGGCAATATACCGCCCCGAAGCCGAAAGGCCCTTCACTTCTTTCACGATCTCCAGCTCGGAGATCACTTTGCCGGAATCGTCCAGCGTCACCAGCTTCGACCTGTTCTCCCCGCTGTCGGAACGGCACAGGATCACCGAGAACCCGTCCCCGTCAAGGGAAAAAGCCCCCAGGCGGTAATCGGAAAAGCCGAAGCTCTCCTTCACCTGCCCGTCGTCGTCATAGGCGATGAAGCTTGTGTCGGTGAGAACCGAAACGCCGTTGTAGACGCCGAACTTGGCCTTCACCATGACCTGGGAATCGGCCTTCGCCGTCATGCGGACCTCCTCGCTGTTAAGCGAATACCGGACAAGCTCGCTGCCGCCGGAATTGAGCTTCACCGCCGCAAGGCTCTTGTTGTCGTCAGACACCACCGCGTTCAGCAGGTATCCGTCGCCGGAGTAGAATTTATACACCGCCTTGCGCTGGCTGTTCAGCACCGTAACCGAGCCCTTGTAGTTCGTCTCCTCGGTGCACAGGGCAAACCACCCGTTGGCGTTTACCGACACTGACAGAAGCTTTTCATCGGACTCGTAAACCTTAATGTCTCCGCCGGGGTTTATGATGAACAGGGTCTTTCCGCCTCTGTCAAACACCCCCGCCGCCTTTTTGCCGCTCACCGCCACGGGCTCGCTCATGACAACCGATCTGTCGGCAGCCTTGTTTCCGTACTCGTCGAAAACCGTAAAGCCCTCAAGGGACAGTGTTATGAGGCCGCCGTTCAGCTCCGCGAAGCCCACAGGCTCCGTTCCCTCGTAGCTTATCGTCTCCGCCCGCTCCTTTGTGCCGAACCAGCTTTTCAGGGTCCTGCCCATTGATTCAAGGCTGAGATCGTTTATGTTCACCGCGGCAAGGACGATGAAGCCCGCCACAAGTATGAACACCACAAGAGTGACCAGCAGCTTCCATGTGGATATTTTTTTGTCAGATCGTTTATCTCTCATGTCACCGGAAAACTCTCTCACACGAACATTTATTTTACCATCATCATCATTAAAAAGATAGCACAAATATTACAAATAAGTATCAAAAAATTGTAAATTCTGAATACCGGTTCAGCTCATCATCTCTCCCACCGGGCCGTCATACCACACCCGGGTGAGATACAGGCCCTGGGGCGGCACCGTTGGGCCGGTAAGCCGCCGGTCGCCGGAATCCAGAAGCATCGTTATGTCCCGGGGATCGATCTTCCCCTCGGAAACATAGAGCAGCGTACCCACAATGGCCCGTACCATGTTGTAAAGGAACCCGTCGGCGCAGACACGGATTTTGAAGGTTCTTTCTCCCCACTCCGCCTCGCACCAGTGGATAGTCCGAACGGTGGTCTTTGTCTCGGTACCCACGGAACGCACGGCTTTAAAGTCGTGGGTGCCCACGAACTGGGCCGCCGCGATCTTTATGGCTTCGGTATCCAGTTTCATAGGGTAAAAGTACGCCCTGTCCTCATAAAAGGGGTCGCGGATGCGGGAGTTGTATATCTCGTAGGTGTATTCCTTTTTTACACAGGAAAGTATTGCGTTGAAGTCCTCGGGGGCGTCCACCGCGTCCGTCACCGAAATGTCCTTGGGGAGCCTTGTGTTCACCGCCAGGGGCAGCCTGTCCGCCGGGATACGGGAATCGGTGCGGAAATTGGCGCAGTAGCATCTGGCGTGGACCCCCGCGTCGGTCCTTCCGCAGCCCGTGACCTTTACCGGGTGGCCGCAGACCTTTGACAGAGCCTTTTCCAGCGTCTCCGCCACGGTTATCTCCGTTTTCTGCACCTGCCAGCCGTGGTACCTTGACCCGTCGTACATAAGGCGCATGGCAATGTTTCGCATATCACACCTCCGGGCTACAGTCCGAACACGGAAAGGGTTATTATCACACCCAGCAGGATAACGGTGAGGGCAAGGGCCGCCCAGTCGAACCACTTCATGGTGAGCTGCTTCATCCTTGTCCTGCCGCTGTCCCCGTGGTAGCACTTGCTCTCCATGGCAACGGCAAGCTCGTCGGCCCTTCTGAAGGCGCTGACGAACAGCGGCACCAGCAGAGGCATCAGGGCCTTTGCCTTTTCAATGAGGTTCCCGGTATCAAAATCCGCGCCCCTGGCCTTCTGGGCGCTCATGATCTTGTCTGTCTCCTCTATGAGGGTGGGGATAAACCGGAGGGCAATGCTCATCATCATCGAAAGCTCGTGAATGGGAAGATGGATCTTCTTCAGGGGACTCAGAAGAGATTCGAGGCCGTCGGTCAGGGC
>JAFRUW010000061.1 GCA_017438675.1 Oscillospiraceae bacterium
AGCGGCGCCATCGGTTTTGTTTTAAAGCATCTGCGCCTTCTGCCTGATAAAATCCTTCATCCAGGGGCCCACCTTGTCATCAGCAAGGGCGAAATCCACGGTGGCCTCCAGGAAGCCCTTGAGATTGCCGGTATCGTAACGGACACCCTCAAAGTCCACAGCCATCATGGTCTCCTCATGGCAGAGCTGTTTGAGGCCGTCTGTGAGCTGAACCTCCCCGTTCCTGCCGGGTCTGGTGTTTTCCAGAATATCGAATATCCTGGGTGTAAGGACGTATCTGCCCAAAACGGCGTAATTGGAGAATTTTTCCTCCGGCGTGGGCTTTTCATTCACATCCAGCACCCGCATCACCCTGTCCTTCACCGGTTCCAGAAGCAGGGATGAGTAACTCGACACCGCCTCATCAGCCACAAGCTGCATTCCCACGGTACTGGCACGGTATTCCTCGGCGGCTTCTATGAGCTGACTCAGAACAGGCTTTTTGCCCATCATGATATCGTCGCCCAGGAGGACGGCAAAGGGCTCATCGCCGATAAAGCGCTTTGCGCGCCACACGGCGTGCCCCAGGCCCTTGATTTCCTTCTGTCTCACATAAAAGATATTTGCCAGATCGGCGGCGCGTTTTACCTCGTCTGCTTCCTCATATTTGCCCGCCCTGAGGAGCCTCTCCTCAAGCTCGGGATAATAGTCGAAATAATCGTCCATGGCGGACTTGGCGCGGTTTGTGATAATAAGGATATCCTCGATGCCGGAAGCTACGGCTTCCTCGATGACATACTGAATAACAGGCTTGTCAACAAGGGGCAAAAGCTCCTTGGGAACCGTCTTTGTTGCGGGGAGCATGCGTGTACCCAGTCCCGCTGCCGGAATAACGGCTTTTCTAACCTTCATGTCTGTCTCCATCCTTTATAATCAGATTTCAGCGTACCTCACCATCAGTTTTTTGAAGAATCCGGCTTTAGGAAGGTACAGCGCTATGGGGAACGCCAATGCGTACATTACCACAAATTCCGACAGGGCAACCTGAACGCCGTTCACGGCGAAAGCAGGCAGAAACGCGGAAGGGGCAGTTGCGATCGCGATTGCCGCGCCCACGAGGATGCCGTTAAAGATCACGGGCGGCAGACAGGCGAGAGCCGTATGGCCTTTTGTGCGTCCCATCCTGCCGACGGTCATTGTTGTGAGGGCGGCCAGAAGGGTGGCAAGGGAACCGAACGCCACGTCAACCGGCCCGTAGGCGCTTAACAGGTTGGCGATGATACAGCCGATGACCAGACCCCATGCGGTAAAAGGAAAGAAAAACGGCAGGATACACAGTATCTCAGAAACCCTGAGCTGAATGGGACCGTAACTGATAGGGGCCAAAAACATGGTGAGACTTGCGTAGATCGCGGCAACAACGGCTGCCAGCGCCATTTTTCTTACAGAAACCTTCATATTAAACTCTCCCATTTTTTGATTAGTGACCGGGTGTGGAAACCGGTCGGATACTGTTTTTTACTGGCTGACCGCAGCATTTGATATACTATCACACAAGTGTGCCAAATGCAACATTTAATTATCCAAGTCAGATTTCTTTTGATAATGAGTATTCGCAGCCGCAGTAGCACTGGCGGTAGATGTTATATTCCGCGCAGAGCTCTATGCTCCTTTTGTAGCCCTCGCGCTTCTTGAAGTCGCTCACCAGGTACGGGACGCCGTATTCCTCCGCAAGTCTCAGGCCGATGGAGTTCAAAAGCTCCGCGTTCTTGTGGGGACTCACCGTGAGGGTGGTGGCAAACCAGTCGTAATTCCCCGCCTTTGCGGTCTTTGCCGCCTCGGTAAGCCGAAGGTCGAAGCATCCGGCACAGCGGAGGCCACCCTCACGCTCCTTTTCCATGCCCTTTGCCGCCTGGTAAAACCGCTCCGGGTCGTAATCTGACGGTATAAGCCTCACCGGGTTCGGAAAGGGCATAAGGGATATGAGCTTTTCAAGCTCTTTCCCCCGCTTTTCATATTCCTCTACGGGATATATATTGGGATTGTAATAAAACACGTCGATCTCAAAATACCTGCTGAGATACTCCAGCACATAGGAGGCGCAGGGGGCGCAGCAGGCGTGAAGCAGGAGCTTCGGCGCACCCTCAAGGCCGGACAGTATCTTATCGAGTTCAAGCTGATAGTTTGTTTTCATACACACGCTCCCCCTCAGATTTAAAGCGGCGGACATTGCTGCCCGCCGCGTTTCCGTTCTTATCAGTCTATCGGTTCACCCTTGCCGTTGAACAGGGGCAGCTTCTCAAGGAAAATGATATCGTCGCGGTTTGCGGCTTCGCCCTCGGCCAGGATCGCCATTCTGCCGACCACCTCGCCGCCGGCTCTTTCCACCAGATCCTCAACGCCCTTAAGGGACTCGCCGGTGGAGATAACATCGTCGATAATAATTACTCTCTTGCCATTCAGTTTTGCGGCGTCGGCGCCGTCCATGTACAGCTTCTGGATCGTCGCGGTGGTAATGGAGCGAACCTCAGTCTCAAACACACCGTTCATATAGAGCTTGGGCGTCTTGCGGACCAGGAAGTAGTCGTTTCTGCCGATCTGGCGGGCCATTTCATGGATCAGGGGGATTGCCTTGGCCTCGGGGGCGATCATGTAGTCGTACGCCGGGGCGCGTTTGAGCAGTTCCCTGGCACAGTGCACGGTCAGCGGCACGTCCCCGAAGATCACAAAGGCGCCGATGTACAGCTCATCGGTTACCCGGCAGAGAGGCAGTTCCCTCTTCAGTCCCGCTATGTCGATTTCATATGTCATGGTGGTTTCCTCCCATTAAAAATAGTCGTGTTTCAGTCGATGGCCAGGCCCGTCAGCGCCCTGCGCAGCATG
>JAFRUW010000062.1 GCA_017438675.1 Oscillospiraceae bacterium
GCATTACAACCCCGTTGTGATCCGGTACGAAGAACTGGAGGAAAAGCTCCTTGGCCTTATGAAGCGATCCCACCACGCCAAAAAGAGAAGACCCCGAGTCATGGAGATCCCGGTCTGCTACGGCGGGGATTTCGGCCCCGATCTGGACTACGTGGCGGAGCACGCTGGCATGACACCCGATGAGGTGGTGAAGGTCCATTCCGAGCCGGAATACCTGATCTATATGCTGGGCTTCACACCGGGCTTTTCCTACATGGGCGGCATGGATGAACGTATAGCAACACCGAGACTCACCACACCGAGGGTTCTTATCCCCGCCGGTTCCGTGGGTATCGCAGGCGCCCAGACGGGCATTTACCCCATCGACTCCCCGGGAGGGTGGCAGCTTATCGGTCAGACGCCGGTGGTGCTGTACAATTCCGCCCGGAAAAACCCCATACTTCTTGACGCGGGTATGCACGTGAGATTCGTGCCCATTACCCTCAGGGAGTATAACCGCATAAAGCCCCTGGCCGAAAGCGGAAAATACGAATGCAAGACTTATCTGAAGGGGGAGGCTGAATAATGGGTATTATCGTTCGCAGTCCCGGCTCCCTCACCACCGTGCAGGACGCGGGCAGACGAGGCTATCAGCGCTTCGGCGTGGGAGCCTCCGGCGCGGTTGACGTCCACGCCTACGCCTACGCAAACGTGCTGGTGGGCAATCACGCAAACGATGCGGTGCTGGAGTGCACCATCATCGGCCCCGTACTGGAGTTCACAGCCCCCACGTTCATCGCCGTCACCGGCGGCGACATGACCCCTATGGTGAACAACAACGCCATAGAGATGTACAGGGCAATCAAGATCAAAAAGGGTGACGTTCTGTCCTTCGGAGCGAGAAAATCCGGCTGCAGAGCTTATATCGCCTTTGCCGGCGGCCTGGACATCCCCATGATAATGGGCAGCAGATCGACCTATATAAAGGCAAAGGTGGGCGGTCTTGAAGGGCGCAAGCTGAGAGCCGGCGACGAGATCGGCCTCCGGGCAGACGTCCTGACCCTTCCGAATTACCTGTACCGTGTCATGGAGAAGCAGATCTACACCACGGACAATACTGTGAGAGTCCTCATGGGCCCCCAGGACGAGAAGTACACCGACAAGGGTATCAGGACCTTCCTCACCACTCCCTACACCGTGACGAAGGAATTTGACCGCATGGGCTGCCGCCTCAAGGGTGAGAAGATCGAGCTTAAAAACGACGGCAACATCATTACCGACGGCATCGCCTTCGGCTCCATTCAGGTGCCCGACAGCGGCCAGCCCATAATCATGCTGTCCGACCGTCAGACCACCGGCGGCTACGCCAAGATAGCCAGCATCATAAATGTGGATATGCCCGCCATCGCCCAGAGCGTCACGGGCAATATCGTCCGTTTCAAAAAAATCGGAATTCGTGAGGCCCAGGATCTTTTCATCTCCCAGAAGCACCTTTACGCAAAGCTGGCCGAAAAATTCGACGATCCCAAATTCGGCAGACGTCCGGTTTTCCCGGTGATCTACAACCGTGACCGTGATTCCCTCGCCGTGGGCGTGAAGTACGATTACAGCTTCAAGCCGGCGGAAAGCAAATGAAAAATTGAATTTTAAAAACGGGCGATCAATGATCGCCCCTACTTAAAAAAACTCTTACTAGGAGGTCAAAAAATGGCGAACTTTGATATTACCCCTTATATCGACATGTCCCCCGCGGAGGTGCGGGAGCTTATCAGAAAACAGGTCATCACCTTCCCCACAGCAGGCATGTGCCGCGGCTACGCCCAGGCCAATCTGGTGATCCTGCCGTCGGATCACGCGGCGGAATTCAAGGAGTACTGCAAGCTGAACCCCTTCCCCTGCCC
>JAFRUW010000063.1 GCA_017438675.1 Oscillospiraceae bacterium
GAACAACTATGATATAATGTGGCAGAGCGGTTCTGACGCCGGCTTCGGGGTATTCAACGGCGACGTGGGCAGAATAACAGAGATCGACCTCCGGGGTCAGACAATGACCGTGGATTATGAGGACAGGATCGCCGTCTATGAGTTCAGCCAGATAAACGAGCTGGAGCTGGCCTATGCCGTGACTGTCCACAAATCCCAGGGCAGCGAGTATAAGGCGGTGGTCTTTGCCGCCGTGAAAAGCCCGCCTATGCTCCTCACCCGCAGTATACTCTACACAGCCATAACGAGAGCCCGGGAGCTCCTTGTCATCGTAGGGGACAGAGGCATTATCTCCACCATGACCTCCAACGTCCGCCGGGAGACGAGATATTCCGGCTTAAGGGACAAGCTCACCGCGCTCTATAACAAAGGTAATTGACATGAATCTGCTGGATCTGCTATTCCCCAAAAAGTGCGTTTTCTGCGGCAAGCCGATGGACGGGGATAAGTGCAAAAGGTGCGCCGGTCTGCTTCCCGTTACGGAGGGTATGCGGTCGGTAAAGCGGGGCGAGTTCTTCAGCCTCTGCGTATCGCCCTTTTACTATAGCGGCCCGGTAAGTGAGTCCATAAGAAGATTCAAGTTCAGCGGCCGCCGGTCCTATGCCGGAACCTACGCCAAATACTGCGCTCCCCTTGTGAGGGAGAGGCTTGAGGGCAGGTTCGACGTTATCACGTGGGTGCCCGTCAGCCGGAAAAGAGCGCGTAAGCGCGGCTACGATCAGGCGGAGCTTCTGGCGAAGGCCATAGCAAAAGAACTGGGCATGAGGTGCGAGAGGCTCCTTGTAAAGAAGCGGGACACACCGGCCCAGTCCACCGTGACCGGCGGGGCACGGAGAAGGGCCAACGTCAGCGGCGCGTTTTCCGTAAACGGGGACGCGGCCGGGAGAAAAATCCTTCTGGTGGACGATATAATCACCACGGGAGCCACCATGTCGGAATGCGCCAGGATGCTGCTTATGGCTGGGGCGGAGGACGTGGTAGCCTGCACCGCTGCGACAGCGGGCAGGTAAAAAATGAAGAATGCAAAGCAAAAAATCAATTCCGAAATTCTTCATTTGATGCTGTACTTAATTCCCAAAAACTACTTATAATATATAGATGACGGGTGCGGTGAAGGCACTCTTAATATAGCGCCGCCGGGCGCGGGAGGTTATAATGATAATCACGAGAGACATTGGTATAGATCTTGGCACCGCCACGGTACTTGTGGCTGTAAAGGGCAAGGGCATAGTCACAAGGGAGCCTTCGGTTGTCGCCATGGACAAAAACACCGGCAAGCTTCTGAAGGTTGGTATGGCCGCCCAGAGGATGCTTGGCAGGACCCCGGGCAATATCGTGGCCATAAAGCCCATAAGCGCCGGAGTTATATCCGACTGCGACATGACGGAGCGTATGCTGAAGGAGCTGGTTAAGAAGGTCACCTCCTACAGCCTTGTGAAGCCCCGCATACTCATTTCCGTGCCCTCCGGCATCACCGAGGTGGAGGAAAGGGCAGTCATAGACGCGGGCATGCAGGCGGGCGCCAGAAGGGTATACCTTATCGAGGAGCCTGTGGCGGCGGCGATCGGCGCCGGACTTGACATTTCCAAGCCCGAGGGACACATGATAATCGACATCGGCGCCGGCACAACGGACATTGCCGTCGTGAGCCTGTCGGGCGTTGTCCAGTCCGAGTCACTGAAGATCGCGGGGGACGCCTTTGACGCGGCGGTCATCAAGTATATAAAGCGGAAGCACAACGTGCTCATCGGCGACGTTACGGCGGAGGAGCTTAAAAAGAGCATCGGCTGCGTCATGCCACGGCCGGACATAGCCCCCATCGAGGTGAAGGGACGCTGCCTTATGACGGGCCTCCCGAGAGTGGTGTCCATAAACGCCCTTGAGATGGAGGATGCCTTTGAAGAGGTCACCCAGCAGATTCTCGAGGCGGTTCAGCAGGTTCTGGAGAACACACCGCCTGAGCTGGTTGCCGACGTGTCGGAAAACGGCATCACCGTCACCGGCGGCGGAAGCCAGATCTGGGGCCTTGACCAGCTCATTGCCGAGCGCACCAGCATCCCCACCCGTGTGGCGGACGATCCGGAGCTCTGCGTGGCCTACGGTGTGGCGAAGTCACTGAACGATCTCGACAAGATGGAGGACGGAACCATCAACATCGCCCGCAGGCGCCAGATGAGATAAAATAACGGCCCGCTGCTGATTGTTCCAACAGCGGGCCGCGAAATAATACTAATACGAGGAGATAAAGAAATGAAGGGTTATTCAAGGGCGATGCAGTTTTTAATCCCCGGGGTAATCGTCCTGTTAGGGGCTGTTACTCTTGTGTTCGGCTTTATAAGGCTGCACAATTACAACACATTCACGGACACCACCGCCGAGGTCATGGCAGTTAATTCCTACTACGACACTGACGATTCACTTCATAGGGACATATACGTCAGATATACGGTGGACGGCGAAACATTTGACGAGCTGCTGGATGAATCCGGCAGCGGCTACCGCAAGGGTCAGATTGTGAACATCCGCTATAATCCCGATAATCCTGCGGAGATCACAAGCGGCAAGATCAGCGGCTCGATCCTGACAATCGCTTTTGGACTTGTGGTTGTGTTAGTCGGTGCTTTTACTTTTGTCAAGAGCATAAGGAGCAACATAAACGTCACGGCAAAACCGCCCTGGGAATCCTGAACAATACACACCTGAAACGGAGGCGAAACCCTTCGTTTCGTCGTGCCTTAATGAAAACCAACAAAAAGCCTCGCAGAGTTTCGCCGCAAAGCGGCGAAATAAATTCAGATCCATTTTTCCCGTGAGCATGTATCACGGGAAAAATACAGGAAAGCCGAAAACGTGCGAGCGAAGCGAGTGCGCTGCAGCGGCGTTAAAAATCAAAACAAATCGCAAGATTTGTTTTGAAGCGTCTGTTTTAGTCATCGCCCGGTTCCAGCAGCTCCTTCGCGCCGTATCTCAGGCAGCGCTTCAGCTTCTCTCTGCCGCGGCTGATGTTGCGGGAGACGGTGGAGATGTTTACGCCCAGCTCCCTTGCGATGTCGGTCATCTTGATTTCCCTGACGTAGTACATCTGCATGGCCTGCCACTCCTTTTCGGTGATCTCCTCCCTGATGGCCCGTCGGAGATTGACAAGGAGCCGTTCCCGGGTTTTGGCGTTGTCGTCCCCCAGCTCCATGAGGTAACGCTGATACTCGTTGTAGTACTCCCGGTTAAACTGAATACCGCCCATTCTTTTTCCGCCCCCTTTCGTAATATCTCTCCAGAAAGACAGCGATCTCGCTGACTTCCCGCTCAATTTTCGAAAGGGAGTCGATCCTGCCGCGCAGCCTGAACTTCTCCATTTCGCACAGGTCATCTGTTTTCAGCTTCTGCCGCAGCTCGGCAATTCGCGTTTTCAGGAGCAGACCGCTTTTACGGTATTCCATTGCAAGCTCAGTCATCGTCATAAGTATACCGCTTCTCCGTAAGTTCTTCGGCCGCGATCATGCAGGACTCAAAATACTCGTAAGCATAGTCCTCAAAGCACTCCGCGCAGATTATGAATCCGTCAATGAGGTGCACAAGCTCCTCCGGATATATCTCACCGCCGCACCTGTCGCACACCGCCGCGGGCTGTTCATTTTGCGTGTATTCGGGTCCCATGGACACACCCCTTAAAAAATATGATTATTTAAGAAAAAAATTGTTGACAAACGTGTTCGGATTTGCTATATTATTGCTTGCTGATGTAATTGCGCTGGTGTAGCTCAGCAGGTAGAGCAGCTGATTTGTAATCAGCAGGTCGGGGGTTCGAATCCGTCCACCAGCTCCATCAGCGAATTGAATACGGAGGAGTTCCCGAGTGGCCAAAGGGGGCAGACTGTAAATCTGTTGTCAGTGACTTCGGTGGTTCGAATCCACCCTCCTCCACCAAAAATCCTGCGCGACAGCGTAGGATTTTTACTTATTCACTCTTCACTTTTCACTCTTCACTGAATTCGACAACTGAATCACGCAGGATTTTTGGAAAGTAAGAGGTAAGAGTGAATAGTGAAGAAGTTGGAAAACGGAAGGAAAAAGGAAGAATGAAAGAGAGTCCGCTGAAAACAAAATCTAAAGAACTTGCCCTTGAAGTGATACGTGCCTGTAAAACTCTTAGAGGTTTAAAATGTGAGAGTGCGCTTATCAATCAGTTTTTGCGTTCCGGTACTTCCATTGGCGCAAATATTCGTGAAGCGCAATATGCACATGGGACGGCAGATTTTATTGCGAAGCTTCATATTGCCCTGAAAGAATGTTCGGAAACTGAGTACTGGATAGAGCTGCTTTTTGAAAGTGGATACTATGCCGATAAAACAATTCTCGACAAATGCATTGAAGTGAAAAAGCTTCTTATTTCCTCTATTAACACCACGAAGGGGAAGCAGGAATAAGACACCCGTTACCCTCACACTTAAAATAATACTTACGACACCTTGCTCAAGTCAACATAATTCGTTATACTTTTTGCGCTGTAATCGCCGAAAACCGGCAATTACAGCGCGTTTTTAATACATATTTGCAATATTATACTGTCCCGGACAAAAAGATCGGCGTGACGGATGTCACGCCGGTCTTTCCGTTTTTGCAATAAAACCCGATTCACGCTCAGTCTATGGAGCACTTCAGGTCATAGCCCGTTTCGCAGGACATGGAGAACTGATAATTGCCTCTGGGCAGTCTCAGCCGGATGTCCTCCCCGTGGAAATCGGATTCGGTCTTTTCGAACACGGTTTCGCCCTTGTCGTTGACGATGGCAAAGGTCATGGGAGCGTCGGCTTCCATATCCAGATCGAGATAGTAGTTGTCCGGGTAGCGCACCTTGAAGTCCGCCCAGCGGTTGTCGATCACGGGCACGTCAACCGAGGAAGCACTCTGGGATGTGTAGAAATCGGGACGCAGTTCCCTGAGCGTGATGGACGCCGTCAGCCCCAGAAGCACCACCGCCAGGAATGCGGCGATAAGCGCTCCGTCGCCCCGGCGATTGCGGCTGGATTCCGGATTGCGCATGATGAGTCCGCCGCGGATCAGGATCGCGCTCTCCACAAGGAGCACAACAAGCTGAATAAGGGTGGGCAGGTCCGGCGTGCGGAACAATTTGACGAGGAACATCAGGGAAAACGCGCCCAGAACTCCGCCCATAGCCAGGGCAATACGCGCCCAGCGGGTGTTCATTTCCTTTAAAGACTCCCGGTCTGTGAATATCTCGTAATCCTCCTCCGGGAGAGAGGGGTCATAGAGCTTGCGGAAATAGTGCCAGCCGTTGAAGGTGGAGTTTATGTACTCCCAGCCCTGTTCCCGAAAGGTCTCGATATACCGGCCCATGTTGTCTATCTTCCCGTAGTCAAGCTGATAGCGGTACCGGATATCGGGATTCTTCACGAATCTGCTGTGGAAGCAGCCGCCCTTTTTAAGCTGCCATCCCTGCTCCGACGCCCGGTTGAGATCCTCCACCTCTTTCTGATAGTTCCAGGCCGAATAGACCCTGAATGAAGTCTTATACTTTTCAGACATTGTTATACCTCCTCCGCGTTTTCAAGCATCCGTCTGAGCCTTGCGATCTCACCGCGCAGGACCTCCCGCCCGGAATCGGTGAGCTGATACAGCCTCCGGCGCTCAAGGCCGGGCTCGTCGGACATGATCTCATGTATCCATCCCTTTTTCATCATATTGTTCGTTGCGCCGTACATGGTTCCGGACCCGATTTTGACGTCGCCCCCCGAGAGCTTCTCCGTCATCTGCATGATCCCGTAGCCGTGGTTAGCCCCTCTTGCCAGGCAAAGCAAGATGTAATAGTAGCTTTCCGAAAGTGGTTCGATTCGTTTCATTTATATCGCCTCCTGATATGTCGCCTTACGACTGTATCATAACACGACATATGTCGTCTGTCAACATATTTTTTGAAAAAAATAAAATAATTTTTTTCGGGCGATAAATGCGGCCTGACAGATAAACAAAAAGGCGCTCCGCAGCGGAACGCCTCCCTGGTTTATCGTTTTTTATACGCCCGTCAGGTCGAATTTCGGTATGAACTCCGTTCCCACCGATTCCTGCTCCTGATAAAAGCCGTCGGCAATGCCGGAGTCCTCAAGATAGCCCACGGCCTGCTCATGCTCCCAGCGGGTGAGAGGACGGTTTATCTCCGGGTACTTTTCGCAGGCGGGGGTGGGGGTGAACTGGCTCATGAGGGAGAACAGCACCTGGCCGGGCCTGAAGGTCTCCTCCACCCAGTCCATGACCCGGAAGGTGTTCTCAAGCTGTCCCGGCAGCACCAGATGGCGGATTATCACGCCCTTTTTAATGAGGCCGTCGTCACCGATTACATAATCCCCCGTCATGCGGTACATCTCAAGGATGGCGGCCTTCGCGGTCTCAAAGTATCCTGCCGCAGAGGAATACCTGACCGCCGGTTCCTCAAGGGCATACTTCATGTCCGGAAGGAACACGTCAAC
>JAFRUW010000064.1 GCA_017438675.1 Oscillospiraceae bacterium
AAATGGAAAATGAAATAAAAAATCTTCTGAAATCTGTCCGTGACGGGGAGATTTCGGTGGAAGATGCGCTTCTGAAAATAAAGACGGCGCCCTTTGAGGATATAGGATTTGCCAAAGTGGATCATCACCGAAGGATACGTCAGGGCGTAGCCGAGGTCATATACGGAGCCGGCAAAACACCGGAGCATATATTGGGTATTATTTCCTCAATGACAAAAAATAATCAGAAAAGAATTTTGATCACAAGGCTATCTCCCCAGTCGGCAGGGATAATTGCCGGGGAATATGACCTGGACTACCGGGAAGACGCCCGGACAGGCATTATAGGCGGTCTTCCGCAGCCGGACGGGATAGGGAAAATCCTTGTCGCCACAGGCGGGACGAGCGATATACCCGTGGCTGAGGAAGCGGCCGTCACCGCTGAGTTTCTGGGGAATCAGGTTGTAAGAATGTACGATGTGGGTGTCTCGGGTCTCCACAGGCTCCTCGCCCGCATGGAGGAAATCATGTCGGCGTCGGTCATCATTGCCATTGCCGGTATGGAGGGGGCCCTCGCCAGCGTCATAGGCGGTCTGTCCGACGCACCTGTGATCGCTGTGCCCACAAGCGTGGGATACGGCGCTTCCTTCGGCGGAGTATCCGCTCTCCTTTCCATGCTCAATTCCTGCTCCAGCGGCGTTTCGGTGGTGAATATCGACAACGGCTTCGGCGCCGGTTATACGGCCAGCATGATCAATCATATGGAGGTCAGGAAATGAAGACTTTATACCTGGACTGCGGAATGGGCGCGGCCGGTGATATGCTGGCGGCGGCCCTTGCGGGACTGCTTTGTGAGCCCGATAGCTTCGCGGAAGAGATGAACTCCATCGGTTTGCCGAATACAGCTGTGAAGCTGGAACAGGCAGTCAAGTGCGGGATAACCGGTCTGGGCTTTCGCGTGAAGGTGAACGGGACCGAGGAGGACGGGCATTTTCACGACCATTCTCACGAACATGAGCACCATCATGAGCATGAGCACGAGCACGAACATGAGCACCGCCATGAGCATGAGCACGAACACGAACACCACCATGAGCACAGTCACCACCATCACAGCGGCATGGCGGACATAGAGCATATCGTAATGGACCTTGATATACCTGAAAGGGTAAAGAAAGACGTGCTTGCGGTTTACGGCCTCATCGCCGAGGCGGAAAGCGCCGCCCACGGTGTTCCCGTGACGGAGATCCATTTCCACGAGGTCGGAACAATGGATGCCATTGCGGATATTACAGCCGTATGCCTTCTGATGGACAGAATCAGGCCCGACGCGGTGATCGCGTCGCCTGTCAATGTGGGCGGCGGCCATGTCCGCTGCGCCCACGGTATACTGCCTGTTCCCGCACCCGCCACTGCGTATATCCTCAAGGATGTTCCCATCTACGACGGCGGCATCGAAAGTGAGCTTTGTACCCCCACGGGGGCTGCGCTTCTCCGCCGTTTCGCCACCGAATTCGGCAATATGCCCGTTATGAAGGTGAGCCGTATCGGTTACGGCATGGGCAAAAAGAACTTTGAAAGGACCAACTGCGTAAGGGCCATGCTGGGAGACACCGGGGACTGCAGGGACGAAATCGCGGAGCTCTGCTGCAATATAGACGACATGACCGGGGAGGAAATGGGTTACGCCGCGGAGAAGCTCATGGAGGCCGGGGCGCTGGACGTGTTCACCGCTCCCGTGTACATGAAAAAAACCCGCCCGGGAGTGCTGCTCACCGTGCTGTGCAGACCCGATGAAAGCGGGAAGTACGCGGAACTGATCTTTAAGCACACAAGCACGATCGGTATAAGAGAAAAGCGGTGCGGCAGATACACGCTGGATCGTAAAACCGAGGAGATCGAAACGCCCTACGGCCGGGTGAGACGGAAAAGCTCCTCCGGGTACGGCGTCAGCCGTTCAAAGCCGGAATACGATGACATTGCCCGGATCGCCGACGAAACGGGAATGAGTTATATGGAAATCGAAGAGGATATTTAGAGCGTGGGATCGTACAGCTTTGAGCCGTACGATCCCGTTTTTTATTTTATCCTTTTGCGTCTGAACAGTACAGCCGCAGCGAGCGCGGCAATAAGTACGGCAATGCCGATCCCGATGCTTATAAGATTGGAAGTCGAGCTTTGCCTTATGCCAGGGATATTTGACGCCGATCCGTTGCTGCGGGGAGAAAACCCACCGGGGGAAAACTGTTGGCCGTCCCCCGAGGGGGCCGAAGGTCTGCTGCCCGAGCTGCTTTCAGATCCCTGCGGTGTGTCTCCGACGCTTTCGGCGCCGGCGTCGGACGGGGAGGCGGGAGGTTCAGAGTCCGAACCGGACTCTACGTTTTCCGTATTGCCCCTGCCGCCGGGGAAGAATCTGCCGCCCATGTTGCCGCCGCCGCTCATAAAGGTGCCCATCACCGAAATGTCGATATCTGAAGCGTCAACGAGGGATGAGGAGTCGGCAGACTGGCCGGATCGTGTGGAGGGTATCGTACCGTCAAGCTGACCCTCAACGCTTTCGGCCCTCAGCTTTATCACATTGTACAGCATCTCCGCGCCGGCTTCGTATTCCTCATAGGTGTAGAAGGCGTTGGGGTCGGTTTCCACAAGGGCGTCTATCTGACTGCGGATACGGCTGTATGACTCCTCAAAGATGCCGCCGTTCACATATTCATCAACGAGGATGCGGAGATATTCATGGTATTTTGCCAGATACTCCTCGTTTTCCAGAAGGGCGTCAAAAAAGTTAGTGCTTTGGAAGGGCGTATCTATGGCGAAGTTGACGGTCCCCGAGGCGTCGCTTCCGCCGGTCATGCCGCCGAAGGAGAGGTTGTAGTCCCAGGGGATGATGTTCAGCTTGCCGCCGCTCTCATACAGGTAGTAGTTGTGGGCCATATTGCCGGACAGACTGTCAAGGTTCACCGCAAAGGTGTGGACGGCCATATATCTCAGTACGTTGTCAACGTCGAGATACTCTTCCAGATCATTGCCCTCGCTGATGTTTCTGAGGGCTGTGATCACCTGCGTTTTGTCCTTGTCGCTTATCTTGGACATTGCACCGTCCCAGATGGCGGAGTAGCTGTCCGGATCGTCATCCGTATAGTTGAGATTTGCGCCGCCGGAGCCTGAGAACATTTTGCCGCCGAAGTCCGAGGGATTGGAACCGGGCATTCCGCCTTTGGAATCGGAGGAATCGGTTCCAGAATCAGAAGAATCGGATTCCGGCCTTTCGGGCATATTGCCGCCGAAGCCGGAGAAGTCGAAGTCTGACATATCGGGCATACCGCCTTCAAAATCGAGGGACTCCGAGTCGGGCATCTGGGGCATATCTCCGCCGAAATCAGGCATGTTTCCACCGCCCGGGAAGCCGCCTCCGCCCGGGAAACTGCCTCCGCCCTGGGGCATCTGGGGCATATTTCCGGGAGAAAAGCCCTGGGAAGGTTCGGAGCCGGTGTTCTCGTCGGAGGATTCCGAACTGTCGGGATTATTGCCCATATCAGGCATATTTTTCTTGCCGCTGCCCTTATCATCGTCACCGCCGCCGATTTCCATGCTGTCGGGCTTGTAGAGCTCGCCACGGGAGGTGCTGTTGGTTCTCAGCAGGAAGCTGTCCTCCACTGCCTCCAGTGCCAGATATACGCCCCAGTATTCGCCGTTTACCTCAACGTTTGCGTAGTTGTACAGGGAAGCGTCGGCGCCCAGGTACTGAAACATGTCGTAGACGATGGCTTCCTTCATGTTTGTGGCGTCGGCAAAATTGTTGTTCAGCACCAGTTTGTCGAGACCGAAGCAGGTCTGACCCTTTTCGTAGCAGTCGAATTCCAGCTTCAGGCTGTACCTGTCGCTGTCGGGATCGGACACGATGGAGGACAGACTTGTGTTGCCCTTGGTGCGGATCCCCACGTTTTTGACGGTGGTTCCGTTTACGACCACGTCGCACTTGTAATAGTTCTCATCGATGGCGTTTTCCAGCATCTCGTTCCAGCTTGATTCATCCATTAATATGTTTATGCTGATGATCTCATCGGTGTCGAAAAGCCTGGACTCATATTCCATTGTGACGCCGGAGGGCTGTATATCCGCAAACGCCGCGGCGCCGAGGCATATTGCGACTGCCGCGGCGGCGATAACTGCAATTATTACTGTTATGTGTTTGTTTGCTATCATTTTCCGTCATTCCTTAAGACATGTATTCTCCATTGTAGCTTACAAGTGTGGCGCTCATGATGCCGGGAATGTCGTTAATGCGGTTGACAAATGAGGTGGTGGCGTCCTTGGTGCGTATCTCCGATGTAAGCTCGATGCCTGCGGAGGTGATGGTCTTGGACTTAACAACATGGCGGTTCACTGATTCGCCGATGAGCTTGAGAGCAGCGTTTTCGCTTTCTTCGTCTTTGCAGTTGAGGACGAGGATATAAGGGTTGTCACGGATCTTGCGGTTTGCGAAGATGAGAAGGATCAGGCCGATGACCACGGAACCAACCACTGCCAGAACTATCATTCCCGCGCCTACGACTATGCCTACGGCGATGGACCAGAACAGGAACACGATCTCAAGGGGTTCTTTTATGGCAGCGCGGAAACGGACGATTGACAGGGCGCCCACCATGCCAAGGGAGAGGACTACGTTTGACGTTACCGCCATGATGACGAGGGTGGTGACAAGTGAAAGGCCCACAAGGGTGAGGGCGAAGCCCGTGGAATACATGACACCGGTGAAGGTTTTTTTGTAGATCACAAATATGAAAAGACCGATTATCAGGGACGCGCCAAGACCTAAGAGAAGATCGGTCACCGAGAATTCAGTTATGCTCTCAAGAAAGCTTGATTTGAAAATGTCGTTGAATGTCATTGTCTGTTCCTCCGTTTATTTGTTGATTGTAAGTTTTTTTGGATTTTTAGCCGAATCTTCGGCATGCTCCGTATTTTGAAAACGACTCCTGACGCAGGCCCTTTGTCTGGATGATATGCTGTATGACTTCCGGCAGGTAATCGTCGTATTTTACCTCCAGGATGATGGTGCCCGGCTCGTCTGCCGCCGGTATATCCTGCCTTGCGGGATCGAGAAAGCTCTTGCTGTACAGGCTTGTCCTGATGTCGGAATCAAATGTGACCCGGACGTTTCCGGGACCGTATATGTACGGCTCCCTGATGTATGACACAAGGACCCGGGGCTTTAACTGCTCGCCCCTCATCTTTACGTACAGCTCCTGAACGAGAGGCTTTCCGCTGTCCGGCATCCATGAAAGATCGCCGTCAATGAGCTTCCGGCATTCCTCCTCCGTGATAACGGCGTCGTATTTCATCGTCAGGCTGTTGTCCTTTATTTTCTTTTCCAGGACGATGAAGCCCGGATCGTCATTGTAATATCTTATCCGGTATTTTTCACGGTGCTGGAGGCCGGAAACTTTTTCCCTCAGCGCCTTGTCATTATAGTTGTCAAAGTATATGCTGCGTATCTGATACCGCCCGTCGCTTCCCGTGTGGGGATCGAGTCGCATTATCGGCCGCAATCGCTGACGAAGGGCGATGTAATCGAAGTATGAGATGTCGTATTTGTATTCATGCCGGTATCTGGCTTTTTTGAAGCGCTGTTCCGCCATACGGTTTCCTCCTTCATTGTTCTGTATGCTTGAACTTTAGATCGTCCACCCGAAATGTACTTGAAAAGAAATGAAAAATCAGCCTCCCTTTTTTCGGGAAGGCTGATTTTTAGCCTCGGTAAGGTATTAAGGTTTCCGCAATCACAGAGTGACGGTAAAGAGGATCGTTTTGCCGTTTTCGCTGGATACCTTTATGCTGCCGCCGTTTGCTTCGGCGATGGCCTTGGCGATGGAGAGCCCTACTCCCGTGCCGCCGGTTTTTTTGCTGCGGGACTTGTCAAGACGGAAAAACCGGTCAAACACACGGTAAAGCTCCGATATATCGGGTATGTCGCAGGTGTTGAATACGGATATGACGATGCTCCTGTGGGATTTTGCAACGTCCAGCCGTATGGTTCCGTTGTCGTCGGAATACTTCACTGCGTTGTCCAGCAGGATAGAGACCATCTGCTGGATGGATTCCTTGCTGCCGGAAAAGGTCAGACCGTCCTGAATGTTCTGGCTGTACTCTTTTCCCTTTGCCTTTGCAAGGGAAGCAAAGGGCTCCGCAATCTCCCATACGGCGTCGCTTAAAGAGAACTCGCTTTTTTCCATGACGGGGTTCTCCTCGTCAAGGCGGGAGAGGGTTATAAGGTTTTCCACAAGCTTACCGAGCCGTACCGTCTGGCATTGGATGTTCTCCACCCACTCGTCGCCCTCATGCTCTACCGCCAGAACATCCGCACTTGCGGCGATGGCGGTAATGGGCGTTTTCAGCTCGTGACCTGCGTCGGTAATGAACCGCTTCTGCTGTTCGATGTTTTTGATGTAGGGATCCATTGCCCTTTTTGAAAGGGCCGTCACAAGTCCGAATATAACAAGCAGACTGCCCGCTGCGACAAAGACTGATACCAGGAGCAGATTTCGCATGTTCTCCGTCTCGATCCCGCAGTCCATAAAGGACAGAATATGTCCTGCTTCGGTTTCCTTTACAAGATAGCGGTACCCGCCGTAGTAGCCGGAGGTTTTTTCCTTGGCAAGCACATCGGGAACAAGGAATTCAGCGTCAGTCCCCTCTATGGAGAAGAAGGGATTCTTGACTTTGTCTGTGATATTTCCCTCACTGTCGCAGAAGACGGAAAAGAACCTGAAGGAATCCTGTTCGTCCGGATTCCGCCATCTCCGTTCCCCCATCTTTTCGGGGTCCATCATGTGCGGATAACCGTAGTCATCAGCGTCGTCAAGATCATCGTCAAGGTCGTCGTCATCCGCGTCGTCATCATCGTCGAAATCGCCGTCAAAGGGCACACGGCTCTCCGGCATTTCGGAAAGCATTTCAATGGATCTGTCCAGCTTCTCGGTAGTGACGGAATAATTCGCTATATTGATAATAAGGAGAAGGATAAGCATTACGGCGGATACAGCGGCCATGACGGACAGGATAAACCGCCGGCGAAGTTTTTTTAACATTTTGCTTCCTCCAGTTTATACCCGGCACCCCGGACTGTCCTGATCTCTATATCGGCGTCAAGCTGCTTAAGCTTTTTGCGCAGGAAACCGATATAAGTCCATACCACATCGATCTCCGCCTCGGAGTCCAGACCCCAGATCCTGTCCATCAGCGTTTCGGTGGAGAATACATGCCTGGGATTCCGCATGAACAGCTCCATCATCTGGAATTCCTTGTTGTTGAGACGAACGGTACTGCCGTTAAAGCTCAGCTCATAGCTGCTGCAGTTTAAACACGTATCGCCGTTTTTGAGTATTGACGATGTATATGCGCCTCGGCGCCGGGTCAGGGCGGCGACCCTTGCAATAAATTCACTTGTGGCGAAGGGCTTGGGCAGATAATCGTCCGCCCCGGCGTTGAGGCCGGCCACACGGTCCTCGATCTCACCTTTCGCGGTCAGGAGCATAACGGGTGTTGAAATGCCGCTCTCGCGTATGTTTTCAAGCACCTCTATACCGTCCATCCCCGGCATCATAATGTCAAGCACAATGGCGTCGTAATCAGTCGCCATAATGTAATCCAGGGCATCAGTACCCGTGTGAACTATATCCACGGCGTATTTGTTTCTTTCAAGAAGCAGCTTAAGCGCCCTTGCTATTGTCACCTCGTCATCGGCAATGAGTATCCGCATATTCTTCTCCTTTTCAGATAATA
>JAFRUW010000065.1 GCA_017438675.1 Oscillospiraceae bacterium
CGTCTACTGCGGAAAGGACGAGATCTCAGGCGGCGCCAATCCCGTCACCAGGATCCGTGTTCAGGGCGGCAGGATATCCTTCACGTCAATGGAGCCCATGATCGGCCGCTATTTCAAGGTTATTTTCCGTGGCTGCGCATCCGCAAAGCTGCTGAAGCTGGCCGTGAGGCAGTACACCACGCCGGAAACTCGAACCTGCGGTTTCCTTACAAGCGACGACAACGTCAACCGTCTCTTCGAAGCGGCGGCCCTGACCTTCAGGCTCAACACCCTCGACATATTTATGGACTGCCCCGAGCGCGAACGTGGAGGCTGGCTCTGCGACTCTTACTGGACCGGCCGCGCTGAAAGAATGATCCCGGGCGGACACAAGGTCGAGCGGGACTTCATCGAAAACTTCCTTCTGACCGACGCGTCAATGATGTGGCGGGGCTTCTTCCCGGAGTGCTACCCCTCAAACAAGAGCAGCTTTAGTGAGTGCGCCGGCATCACCACCTGGTCCTTCTGGCTCATGCTGGAGCTCTGCGAGTACGCAAAAGAAACCAATGACATTGAATTTGCCGAAAAACACCGCCAAAGGATAGAGGCCTTCGTCGACGGCTTCAAAACGCTTATAGGCCCCACGGGTCTCCTGGAGAACCTGCCTTGGTGCTTTATCGACTGGTCACTTTCAAACGAGGGCGAATATTTGACACCTGTCTCGACCGCCGCCAATGCCCTCGCCTCAAAAATGATGAGGAACTTAGGTGAGCTTTACGGCCGCGATGACTGGAAGGAGCTTGGCGATAATATGTGCCTGATACTCAGGGAAGCGATCCTCCGGGGCGGCACGCCCGGCAAGGGCCCGGCCTTCATCCCCGACGCGTTTAACATTGCGGACGGCAGGCTTGTGCCCAAGGAGCGGTTCACGGAAAGCTGCGCCTACCTTACGGTCTGGTCCGGCATAATAGATAAAACCAATGCCCCCCTCACGCTGTTCAACATAGTGAGGGCCATGGGTCCCTGCCCGGAGTTCAACCCCCATCCGAGGGTGGGCCGTGCGGGCCTCTTTATCGGACTCCAGTACAGGTTCGACATGCTGGCAAAGCTGGGCGAATACGACACTCTTTTCCGTGAGCTGAACACTTTCTACGGCGCCCAGCTCCGCGAGGGCCCGGGCACCCTCTGGGAAAACCCCGACATCAGGTGCACCAGCTATTGCCACGGGTTCATGTCCTTTGCGGCGGTCCAGCTCCTACGCGATATCCTGGGCATCGGCATCCCGGATGCACGCACCAAGACCGTAAAGATCGACCCTCATCCCTGCGGGCTCCGCTGGGCAAGGGGCTCGGTCATGACCCCGGAAGGGCTCATTGCGGTGTCGTGGGTCGACAGGGGCGGAGAGCTTGAGGTCAGGGTGTCGCTGCCGGAAGGGTGGAAAAGGACTGTTTAAGGGGTGCCGCCCAAAGTAATAAGTAACAGGTAAGAAGTAACAGGCGCCAAGGTAAGAGGTAAAAGGTAAGAGGTCACTGCGTGAAGGAGTGCCGCTCAGGTAATAAGTAAAAGGTGCTCTGCGAGAAGGGTTCCCGCATTGACAATAAGGCTTCTTTCTGCTACACTCCCGCGGGAAGATCAGTCGTTAAGGCGGGTGAAAAAACAGTGTTGGACGATTCAAACAGCTTTGCTCTCGAATACAGGCTCCGCGAACTTGACGGCGGCCTTCACAAGAGATTTACCGACTGTGTTTTCGCGCTTCAGCGCATCCTTTCAAACTATAAACTCATATTCCCCGAATACACCGATCACACCGAGCTCCATACCATAACCGTGATACAGTTCTGCAACAAGCTGATCGGCGACCAGCTGAGCCGTCTCAACAGGAACGAGCTTTACGTATTGCTGCTGGGGTGTTATTTTCACGACACAGGCATGGGAATCACCGAAAAAGACTTTGAGGCTTTCTCGCGGCAGATCGACTTTGGCGATTATTTTGAGAAACATCCCGGCGCGTCGATGTCTGAACAGATACGCGACTTCCACAACGAGTACTCCGGATTGTTCGTCCGGAAATACGCGGAACTGTTCGAGTTTCCAAGTAAAGCCCACCTGGACGCCGTCTTTCAGATCTCCAGGGGCCACAGAAAAACAGATCTTATGGATGAAAACAGCTACCCTGCGGCTATGGCTATGCCCGACGGTGAAAAGGTATGTCTGCCCTATCTTGCGTCGCTCGTACGCCTGGCGGATGAAATTGACGTGACTGCCGAGCGTAGCCCCGTACTTCTCTACGACCTGGGATCCATTTCGAATGACTTGCAGCTGCTTCACCACAAAATGCACAGGGCTGTGCGGGAACTCAGGATCGAAAAGGACGCGTTCACTCTCACGGTCGACGGCAACGACCCCGTCGTCAACGATCTGCTCTGCAAAACGGTCGTAAAAATGCAAAAAACGCTGGATATCTGCCGGCAGGCGGTCAACGGCCGCACGCCTTTTGAGATCACCCAGCGGGAAGTTAAAGTGTGTCTGATCTGAACCTGCCAAGATCTTAAGAACGTCTTATTTTTTTCTCCCGCGGCTATGCCCTATCAAACATATTGTCAGAAATGCAGCCGAAAAGTAATAAGTAACAGGTAAGAAGTAATAGGGGCCCACGTCGACCACATTTCATCGAGGAACGATTCTTCACGAAGTGAAGCCAAGTGACGAGATGCAATGTGCGAGACGTGATTATCCGGCGACTATTTTGAATGTCCTTGGCGTCGCATCGTTCATGGTGACGATGAAGGCGTAGGAGAAGGAATTGTCGTCGTCGGTGTAGCAGGCGTAGCCGTCGTAGCCATTGGCGGATGCCACCTGATAGGGCACCCACTCGCCGTTTACCTTCTCGTATATCTCGGGGACGCCGAAGGAGGAGAAGCCGTAGGCGCGGACGGCAACGTTATAGTCGCAGGTGCGGTAATACGCCTCGTTGAGGGCAGGCACGTTGGGGGCTCCGCCGGAGATCGTGAATTCGCAGGTGCGGCCGTCATTGCTCATGACCTTGGGAAGAAGATCATCGGAAAGGACTGTGTCGGTCTCTGAGGTGGCGATCACGGGGTTCAGGCAGGTGTTTTCGCGGACCAGGCGGACACGGTCGTCGCCCTTGAGATCCTGAGAGCCGAAGGGGAAGATGATGACCCGGAGCTTGATCTTATCGCCTGCCCGGAGGGTGACCTTGCCGAGGTCGAGAGTGAGGCCTGTGCGGTTGAGGCTCCATGAGGCGTAGTCGGAGGCCAGGAAGGAGCCGGTGTATTTTCTGCCGCCAATGGTGATGTCGCTGCTTGCAACGGCAATGGCCATATTGGTGTAGTCGGTGGAGTCGCAGTCAAAAATGGA
>JAFRUW010000066.1 GCA_017438675.1 Oscillospiraceae bacterium
GTGGACGAGCTTCTGTGGATCTGGCAGAAAAAATCCAACAACATTCACGACCTGGGCAGCAAGATCTGGGACAGCTGGGCGGACGAGACCGGCTCCATCGGGAAGGCCTACGGCTATCAGCTTGGGGTAAAGCACCAGTACAAGGAGGGCATGTTCGACCAGGTGGACCGGGTGCTCTACGACCTGAAGCACAACCCCGCCAGCCGCCGCATCCTGACAAATATCTACAACTTCCAGGATCTCCACGAGATGCACCTCTACCCCTGCGCCTACAGCATGACCTTCAACGTAAGCGGCAGGACCCTGAACGGCATACTGAACCAGCGGTCACAGGACATGCTGGCCGCCAACAACTGGAACGTGGTGCAGTACTCAGTGCTCCTTATGATGATGGCCCGGGCCTCGGGGCTTGAGGCCGGGGAGCTTGTCCACGTCATTGCCGACGCCCACATCTACGACCGCCACGTGCCCATCGTGGAAAAGATCATCTCCGGCGAGCCGAAGCCCGCGCCGAAGTTCGAGATAGACGAAAAGGTCACCGACTTCTACGATTTCACCGTGGACAGCTTCAGGCTTACGGGGTACGAGTACACCCCCTTCACGGAAAAGATCCCCATTGCGATCTGAGGTGCTTATATGGACTTGGTAGTAGCTGTTGACAACAACTGGGGCATCGGGCTTAACGGCACACAGACCGTTGTGATCCCCGAGGACAGGAAGTATTTCCGCGGGCTGACAAAGGGCGGCACGGTCATTTTCGGGCGGCGGACGCTGATGGACTTCCCCGGTATGCGTCCCCTTCCCAAAAGGCGGAACATCGTCCTCACCACCGATCCCGGTTTTGAGCTTACGGGGGGCGAGGTAGCCCATTCCGTCCGGGAAGCGGCGGAAATGACCAAGGACGACCCGGCGGTGTTCGTCATCGGCGGCGCCAGCGTGTACCGGCAGTTCCTGCCCCTGTGCAGATACGCCTATGTGACGAAGCTGTATGTTGACGCCGAGGCGGACCGGCATTTCCGGGACCTTGACCTTGACCCGGACTGGCGTCTGTGCTCCCCGCCGGATATACAGGTCAGCGAAAACGGCATAGAGTACGCGTTTTTGAAGTATGAGAATATGAATGTAAAAGAGCTTTGACGTTTAAGCTGTTACAGGTTATAATAATTGTAAAGGAGGTGGGAAAATGCTCACTTTACAACAGATTTCAAGAAGTATAGATATAGCTTCCCGTGAATATCCAATCCGCAAGGTGGAATTATTCGGCTCCTATGCAAGAGGGAACAACACGCCTGCAAGCGACGTTGATTTATTAGTTGAGTTCACCCAGCCGAGGGTTTCCCTCCTCACCCTCAATGCTCTGAAATACCGCATGGAGGAGCTTTTGGGAACTGACGTTGACATAGTTCACGGCCCCCTGCCCGAGGGGAGCATGCTTGAATTGGACAGGAGGATCCCGATATATGGAGCGTAGAGACCGAATTATCCTTGAAAAAGTGCTGAAGGAAATTGACATAGCGCAAGGGATGATGTCTGACTGTTCACTTGAGGAATTTGAGCAGAATGAAATGCTTATGCGTGCAGTCGGAATGACTGTGATCAACATAGGCGAGCTTGTAAAAAACCTCTCGGATGAATGCCGTCAGGAGTATAAGCATATTCCGTGGAAAGCGATTGCAGGCTTCCGCGACATCGCCGCACACAAGTATCAGACGCTTCGCATGGAAGACGTTTACGAAACCGTATTAACAGACTTCCCGGAACTCAAAAAGAACATCGAAGAAATAATTTGAGAATATGAATGTAAAAGAGCTTTGACCCGTCGTCAAGGCTCTTTTTATATACCCACCCCACCTGTAGGGGCGGGCCTCCGCGCCCGCCCGCAAAAAACCCACGGCGCGAAACCGGGAGGGCGCGGAGGCCCTCCCCTACATTTGATATAACCACCCCGCCCGCAGGGGCGCACAATAATCACCCGCAAAAAAACGCACCTGTAGGGGCGACCCTTGCGGTCGTCCCTCTCCCGTATTCCGACGCAATCAGGGACAGCCGCTAGGGCTGTAGCGATTTTGTATTTCGCTACAGCCCCTTACGCGGTAAC
>JAFRUW010000067.1 GCA_017438675.1 Oscillospiraceae bacterium
GCCCTGTTTTACGCCCTGGCCGACACTCTGATGCCGGAGCTCACCGCCGCCCAGGTTTCGGGACGGGTTGGTCGGATAAGGTCCATTGTGGGCGATATCCTCATAAAATGCTTTTCCTTTTCACTTGCTGTCACCTGCGTACTTTATACGCTTTCCGGTGAACTCGGCACCGTGATCTATAAAAGCGCCGACGTCGGTCATTACATACGGGTGCTGTCAATGCTCATGCCCTTTATGTACATGGATTCCGTCACAGACGGGATGCTGCGCGGCCTTGGGGAACATCTGTACGCCATGAAGGTCAACATCGCCGACGCCGTTCTCAGCCTCGCTTTCGTTGTGCTCCTTCTCCCGGAATACGCGGTGAATGGTTACATCTTTATTCTTTACTTTTCGGAGCTGTTTAACCTCTTCCTCAGTATAAAACGCCTGAGAAGGGTATCGCTGTTTCAGGTTTCCCTGTCTTCAATTGTTCGTCCCGTCATCGCCGCTCTTATATCTGTAACACTCACCCGCATTATTGTACCGCCATCCGACGAAACGGTTTTTAACCTCATCCTTCACATCGTCCTTATTCTCACATCGTACAGTTTTGTAATGCTTCTGATCCCGAAGCGTAAAAATGACCGGCGCAAAGCGCCGGTCAGAGCATGTCGACTTTGTCGACATGCTTCAAAACAAATCTTGCGATTTGTTTTGAGAATAGCGCCGGTCATCGGTTATTTTACCTCTCTGAAATAGAGACCGTTTGTGTAATTGTCGGTAATTCTTTCACCGTTTACGAAAGCTTTTGTGATCCTTTCGCACTCGTCTCTGCTCTCAGTGGTGAAGTACATAAGGGCAAAATCAACACCCCTCAACCGCTCTCTGTCAACTGCCAGCGGAACGGAATTGTACAGCACGGAGTACATCCTGTCCTGACAGAAAACAGGGAATTCTATCCCCTTCCTGTCAACCAGCACGCGGTCCCTTCCGCATCCGGCGCACCCCTTTTCGGTCTGCACCGGGCAGTTGCGGAAGCTCATCAGGGGCAGTCTGCCGTAAACGATGATACCGCGTCCGATCTCGCCGCCCAGCGCCGCAATGCGCTTCATCTGGAGTTCCCAGGACAGGGTGACGTCCTTCACTCCAAGGTCACCGAAGGCGTCCAGCGACTGTGAGTTTATCACGTTGAGCCCATAGCCTCCGTAAACCTCAAGCCCTGTATCTTTTGCGACCCTCAGGCCGTAAAGATTGTTTGCCAGCAGGTTTTTCAGTCCGTATTCCGCCGCTCTCTCCAGTTTTCCGCGGAATTTGTCCTCATTTTCCGGGAAAAGCAGTGTTGGAAGCTCACAGATCAGCCTGTCTCCGTACCGCCCTATAAGCTCCGGCTTCCCGAAAATCTCCGTCGCGGGAAGGATGATCTTTCCGAAAAGCTCACCCTCGGGAATCTGATCCGCAGTCCGGAACCTCCCCCGCAGCTCCGTTTCCGGCAAGGTGTGAGGGAGAAAACCCGGGACAGAGTATTCCTTCTTTTTATGGGGAACGGTTGTCTCTCTTTCCGAGAGCAGCTTATCAAGCGCGTCACGCCTCAGACGGTTTATCTCCGACACCGGGAGCATAAGCCCCGGGTCGATCTCCGTCCCGATATCCTTTACCGTGAAGGGAGTGCCGCCTGTCTTTAAAAGGTTCGATTTCGCCGTCTCACTGTCCGTGGGGCGGTTTATGGCTGACTGGGGAACCGCGCCCGTGACGGATACGGTATTTGTGCCGTCTGAAGCCTTTAAAGCCGCCGGAGCGCCGTTTTTCATAGTAAAGCACATGCTTACCGGTACCCTTTGGAGCTCCTTCTTATAGAGATTGCGAAGCTCACCCAGCACCCCGGCCTGAGCCGCAACATCCTCGTGCCGCCTGTACCCGAACATGCTGAGCCCCCGTTCGCCGGTGGCGTATCCGTCGGTGAAGCCGCTTCTGGAAAACACCGCCTGCAGGGTGTCGAGATCGTATTCCTCGCCGTCAAGGGCCTTTCGGCACGCGGTTACGGCGGCGGCCACGTACTCCGGCCGCTTCATACGGCCCTCTATCTTCCCGGAGCAGACGCCCATGGCCTCAAGCTCCCTGAGGTACTGAATGTGAGACATGTCCTTTAAAGACAGGGCGTATTCCCGTTTACCGCTTTTAAAGTTCAGTCTGCATGGCTGAGCACAGAGACCCCGGTTGCCGCTTCTCCCGCCCAGCATTGAGGAAAGGTAGCACCCGCCGGAACAGCTCATGCACAGAGCGCCGTGGACGAACACCTCGGTTTCCATATCAACGGAGGAGCAAATCTTTTCTATTTCCTTAAGGCTCAGCTCCCTCGACAGCACCACCCGGTGAAATCCCATATCCCGCATGAGCTTCGCCCCGTCGGTGTTGTGGATCGTCATCTGTGTGGAAGCGTGGCGTTTTATGCCGGGGTACCTGTTTTGCACAATTCTCAGAACAGCGGGATCCTGGATTATCATGGCGTCCACGCCGGCTTCGGCGGCACTGTCTATCTCGCCCTCAAGAGCTTCGATCTCGTCATCGTAAACGAGGGTATTCACGGTGACATGCACGTCCACACCGCGGCCATGACAGTAAGAGACCGCCTTAATAAGACCGTCTCCTTCAAAGTTTTCGGCGTTCCGCCTTGCGTTGAAGCTGCCCATTCCGAGATAAACGGCGTCAGCCCCGGCTCTCACCGCTGCGGTAAGCTGCTCCGCTCCCCCGGCGGGGGCAAGTATCTCAAACCTGCTCATAGTATCCGCTTTCTTTTCTCCTTAAAATATCCCCCTGCCCGGCCTTCATCTCACAGGGGATCTTTACCGTCATCATGGGGTGAGGCGCTGCGCTGAGACTGTCGCCGTTCTCATCGATGATCTCACAAACCTCAAAGCTGTACGCTTCCCGCCCGGGAGTAAGCACTTCCAAAGTCTCTCCGACCTTGAAATTGTTCCTCTGCTGAACTGTCAGATACCCGCCGCGGCAGTCAAGGACCGTTCCGGTGAAGGTGCAGTTTTTTATGTATTCCCCGTGATTATTGGGGTTTGATTTCTCGTAACCGAAATAGAAGCCGCTTGAATACGGCCTGTGGGTGACGCATTCCAGCTCCTTTCGGCAATAATCCGGCGATGACGTACCGTCCAGTCTGCGGCGGTAGGCGTTTACAACCGTGGCCACATAGTAGGCGGTTTTCATCCTGCCCTCGATCTTGAAGCTCTCCACTCCGGCTCCGATGATCTGATCCAGAAAATCGATACAGCACAGGTCATGGGAACTGAGAACAGAGGAGCCTTTTTCGTCTTCAAAAACCGGAAGATAAACCCCGGGGCGCTTTTCCTCCATGAGGTAATACTTCCATCTGCAGGGCTGGGTGCATTCTCCCCTGTTGCCGCTGCGGTTGTTTAAGAAGGAGCTTATGAGGCACCTGCCGGAGTAGGACATGCACATTGCCCCGTGGACAAAGGTCTCTATAGTGAGTTCCTTCGGGGTTTTGGCCCTGAGCTCCCCGATCTCGTCCAGTGTCATCTCCCTGCCCAGCACCACACGGGAGGCGCCCATATTGTAATACACGTTTGCGGCGGCGTAGTTCTGACAGTTGGCCTGTGTGCTGACGTGGACCTCCAGCTCCGGGACGCTCTTCTTTATGGTCTCGATTGCCCCTATGTCGGACACAATAACAGCGTCGATGCCGATGTCATAAAGGGACTTCGCATAGTCGCCCAAAGTCCCGATCTCGCTGTTTTTGGCAAAGCAGTTTACCGTGACGTAGAGCTTTTTCCCTTTTGCGTGAACCGTCTCTCCCGCTTTTATCAGATCCTCCATGGTGAAGCCCGACTTGTCGGCTCTCAGCTGAAGCTGAGGACCGCCCAGATATATTGCGTCCGCGCC
>JAFRUW010000068.1 GCA_017438675.1 Oscillospiraceae bacterium
AGTCTGTTTTATGCCGGATTTGTAACCGGAAGGCGCCGACTTTTCCTTTACCGTCCAATCGCGTCCGGCTTCCAGTCCGTCCCAGTTATGCTTCCACTTGCCGTCAGAGTTTAAAACGACCGTATCGTACACTTCTCCGTCCCTGAGGAGCTGCACCTCGATGGATTCGGGCCGCTTGTTTTCATAACCCTTGTCGTCCCAGATCTTTTCGACTTCAACCTCGGTAAAGGTCGGATTATACACATTTGACAGAACAAAAGTGATCCCTTCCCGGCTGACAAGGGGGATATAATTATCAGGCACCGTCTTTTCAATGACGCTCCATACATGATCTGTACTCAAATCATTCCAGGTATACCGCCAGTTGTTTTCCGCTTTCAGTACAACCGTCTCATAAACCGTGCCGTCCCGCAGGAGCTGTACTTCGATTTCTTCCGGGCGATTTGTCTCGTGCCCCGAATCCTCCCAGACCTTCAGCACTTTTACTGTTGTCGTTTCAGGCTGAGAAGTAAATCCTTCCCCTTTGCAGGCTGTTTCAACGTCATATTTCCAACTGTCGTTTTCATCCAGGCCGGGAACGCTCACAAGAAAAGCCTCCGGTGTATACACAAAATTACCGTCCTCATATCTTTGACCGCAGACCAGATACATGCCGATACCGATATCGCCGAAGGAGGCGGTTCCCGATTCATCGGTATCTGTCTGTTTGACTGCCGCAATACCGTCTCTCAGCGCATACTGCTCAAGGGTTGCGGCAAGCGCCCGCCACGCGGCAGAGGATTCCTGCTCCAGGGATACGGCATAACCGGAAAAAGCATCCGTCAGGGTGAACCGGCCGAAGCTGTCGGTATCCGCTACCTTATACAGATCAAATACCACTCCCTTCAGCGCTCTGTCCTCGTATCTGCAAACAACACTCAGAGACGCGGGGTGATCTGTGTTTACGGCGGTCCTGGCATAAACACTCGTCGGAATGAGAAGCAGCATCAGCAAAAAGCAGAGCACGCTCAGGAGCAATCTATTCTTCTTCATGTCTTTCCTCCTTATTGTTCATTCTGTCGCCGCGGATAAACATTGTCGCAAGCAGCACAAAAAGCAAGATAACGGAAAAAATAACAGGCGCGACAAGCAGCGGTTCTATCAGGACGGCATTCGCGTTGACGAGAGCGATCTGCGCCTCTTCCGGACTCTCTATTCTGTGCCCCCGGACGAGAATACGGTGGGTGTTCACCGCGTAAGGTGTACACGTTATAAGCGTACAGTAGTCTTCACCGGGCGATATATCGAGGGGCGCCGTGTTTTTGGGCTCCACTATCAAAATCTGATCCACCTCATAAGTCAGCGTTCTGTTAAGCACCTTTATAACAAAGATGTCGCCTTCGACCAGTCTGTCCAGATCTGTAAGAAGTCTGCTGGACGGAAGCCCTCTGTGTCCCGTAAGCACACAATGAGTACTCTCTCCGCCCACCGGCAGGCTTGTCCATTCCAAATGACCGACTGCGGATTGAAGCACAAGCCCCGATGCTCCGTGGAACACCGGAAGGGAAACCCCGATAACCGGTATTTCTATATATCCCATCATGCCGTCGCCGGTGATGTTGAGCAGTCGGGAATACTCCTCAGCCTGGGCATCCGAAAGGATGTATTTGCTGACGCGCCTCTGAGGAAGCGAAGCGTTGTATTCCTCCGCCTCTTTCAAAAGCCCTTCGAATGCCTCTTCATCCATCTCCTCAAACTTGCTGACGTATTGAGTGATAGCTCTCGTTTGATGAAACGAATTCCAATAGTCGCTGACCTTGGGATACAACAGTAAGCAAAGCCCTGCAAAAAAGGCAATAATCAGTATGATCGTTATGATTCTGTTTCTGTTCAATCGCAGGACTCTCCTTGCCGCCGTATCCTCCCTCCCGCGCGTAAAGCGCGGGAGGGAGATACAACTCATGTATTTCTTTTCTTCGGATTATTTTTCATATCCCACACGCTTGCGGACAAACAGGAGCACGCCCGCTCCCACAAGCAGGATCCCGCCGAGCATGTAGAAGATCGTTGTACCGATGCCGCCGGTAGAAGGAAGCTCGGTACCGGCATTGTTTACAACGACCATTCCGGCTACGTTGACGGGAACGTCGCTATAGACTGTTTCAGTGGTATTTTCCGTACTGTCAGTCACGTTGCCGTTTGCATCCAGATAGTAGGTGATCGTAGTGGTGTACGCACGGGTCATTTCAGCCTCAACAGTTTTGGGAGTAAGCAGGAGATTGTATCCCTTCGGGGCAACCTCTTCCTTTACTTCGTAGCTGCCGGCGGCAACACCCTTTATGACGAGAAGGCCGTCCGCGTTCGTGGCAAACTGGGTCACCGCGCCGTCGTCGGTGCTTTTGCAATACGAATAATCACCGGCAGAACCCTTTGCATAGACCGTGTTCCCGTCAGGATCTTTCACTGAGAACTCGGCGCCGGGAAGGGTGTTGCCCTGGGGATCGACCTTCAGGATGCCCAGCGCATAGACATAAGTATGTGTCTTGCGCTCATTTGTCTCGGTATAGGACGGAGGATCCGCGGGGGGATAATCGGGATCGGTGGGATCTTCGGGATCAAAGGGAGGATTGGGATCGTTGGGATCATAATCGTCCTCTGTCCAGGTAAAGTTCGCGGTGTTGGGGTTGCCTGCGCCGGCAAGCACAACAGCAGCGGTGTCCAGCACATCGGCGCTGTAGGTCACTTCGATCTTGGTGCTCTTGCCGTACTTCAGGCCGAAGGGACTGGTGATATCAAATTTATTGCCGTTCTGGCTGAGAGTATATGCAGTACTTGCAAGCTCGTTTCCGCCAACATAGACCTTGATACCCTGGGCAGGGCCGAAGCCTTCACTGAGAGTATCTGTGATGTGGTAGTATGTAACGAGCTTTGTGCCGTTATATGCGGTGGCGTTTACGGCGATGCTGAAGTTTACGGTATCACCGTAATCTGCGGTATTTACGGTTTTCTTGACTCCATCTTCAATAATGACCTTACCGGGATTGGGATTATCCGGATCGGGGATCTCATTGTCCCATGAGGGGCCCTGGTTCTTATCAACCACCGTTACATCCTTCATGGCGCTGTCAATAGTTACGGCAGTACCGAGAGAGCTGGTGACGTAGTAGTATCCGTAAGCCAGATTGTCGAACTTTTCTATCGGATCATCTGCGGTTACAGAGGCGACAGGCGTCAGAGTGACGGTGCCCGGATCGGCGACAATGTTGCCGTTCTCATCTTCCTTATATCCGCCGAGGGTGTTTCTCAGCCATTCACAGATTGC
>JAFRUW010000069.1 GCA_017438675.1 Oscillospiraceae bacterium
GCTGCAATGAACCTGAAAAAGCTGGCAGAATGGAGCTGGAACAACTCCATTTTCCACCTTGATTTCAGACTATTTTACCCCAGAATCATCAGAACCCAAGTTTTCGCTTGCTGAAATCTGGGGTTCTTTGACAGACTGACACTTGACGCCGGGCAAAATGCCCGGCGTCAAGTGTATTTCATCGCATTGAATCAGCGATTAAAGCGCGTTGGTGGAACCGAGGAGCACGGAGAGATCGATCTCGTCTTCTTCGGGTTCCCGGGGAGCCTCTTCCGCCGCTTCCTCATTTTCGGTTACGGGTTCGTCTCTTTCCACTATCTCCTCAAAGTCTCTGTACATGGTGAGACCGCTGCCTGCGGGGATGAGCTTGCCGATAATGACATTCTCCTTCAGGCCAACAAGATGGTCCACCTTGCCCTTTATTGCGGCTTCCGTAAGGACCTTTGTTGTCTCCTGGAAGGACGCTGCGGACAGGAAGGAATCGGTTGCCAGAGAAGCCTTGGTGATACCCATGAGCATCTGTGTGCAGGTCGCCTCGCGGAGGTCTGTTTCTCCCTTTGCAATACGCTCGGCGATCTCCCTGTTCTTCTCTCTGAACTCGATCTTGTCAACGGTGGTGCCGGTGAGCAGGCCGCTGTCGCCGGGTTCCTCGACCTTGACCTTGCGCATCATCTGACGGACGATGACTTCAATGTGCTTGTCGTTGATGTCAACGCCCTGCTGGCCGTAAACCTTCTGTACCTCGCGGATGAGGTAGTTCTGGGTTGCGTCCTTGCCGAGGATACGCATGATGTCGTGAGGATTGAGAGCGCCGTCGGAGAGCATCTGGCCCTTTTCCACATGGGTGCCGTCGGTAAATCTGAACTGCTCCTTTGTGGGCTGAGGTACCTGATATGTCCTTACATCGCCGTCATCGGGATTGGTGACCGTGACGCTGAGCATGGTGCCCTTTCTGGAATCCTCAATTGTCAGATTACCGCTGATCTCGCTGAGGACTGCCATCTTCTTGGGCTTGCGGGCCTCGAAAAGCTCTTCGACTCTGGGAAGACCCTGGGTGATATCGTCACCGGCGACGCCGCCGGTATGGAAGGTACGCATGGTAAGCTGGGTACCGGGTTCGCCGATGGACTGTGCCGCTATAACGCCGACTGCCTCACCGATGTTCACCGGTCCGCCGGATGCCAGGTTCATGCCGTAGCACTTGGCACAGACGCCGCTTGTGGCCTCGCAGTCAAGAACCGAGCGGATCCTGACCTCATGGATGCCTCTGGACTCCAGGAGAGCCGCGTCCTTGCCTACGATCATGTCGTCTCTGGAGAACAGTACCTCACCTGTTTCGGGATCCACAACGTCCTCGGCGGGATAACGGCCGTGGATAGCGGACGCGAAGGTCTGGACAACGCTGCCCTTATCGTCCTTCATCTCACAGGCGATAATGCCGTCGTGAGTGCCGCAGTCCGTCTCTCTGATGATGACCTCCTGGGAGACATCAACGAGACGGCGGGTCAGGTAACCGGAGTCGGCGGTACGAAGGGCGGTATCGGCAAGGCCCTTTCTCGCGCCTCTGGAGGAGATGAAGTATTCCAGAACGCTGAGGCCTTCACGGAAGTTTGCCTTGATGGGGATTTCGATGGTCTTACCGGAGGTGTTGGCCATAAGGCCGCGCATACCGGCAAGCTGTCTGATCTGGTTCATGCTGCCTCGGGCGCCGGAGTTCGCCATCATATAGATGGGGTTGAACTCGTCAAGGCCGCTCTGCAGGGCGTTTGTAACGTCCTTGGTGGTCTTTTCCCACTCACGGACGACGAGACGGTAACGCTCGTCATCGGTGATGAAGCCTCTCTTGTATTTGCGCTCGATGTCGATGACCTTCTGCTCGGTCTTTCCGATGAGTATCTTCTTCTCCTCGGGGACCGTCATGTCCGCGATGGAGATGGTGATGGCGCCTCTTGTGGAGTACTTGAAGCCCTGCGCCTTGATGTTGTCAAGGACTTCGGCGCTCATTGCGAAGCCGTGGCGCTCGATGCATCTGTCGATGATCTTGCCCAGCTCCTTCTTGCCCACCTGGAAGTCGATCTCGTAACCCAGCCACGTATCGGGATCCTCCCTGTCAACGTAACCCAGATCCTGAGGAATGGGGTTGTTGAAGATGATGCGGCCCACGGTGGTATTCACGATACCTGTTCTGAGCTCGCCGTCAACTTCCTTTTCGACTCTGACCCTGATGGGAGCATGGATGCCGACCTCGCCGGTCTGATAGGCCATGATGGCCTCATCGGGAGAACAGAACGCCTTTGTGGGCTTGTATGTGGCCTTTTTAAGGCCCTTTTCGCCTTCCTTGGCCCTTTCGTTCAGAGCCTCGTTGGCGGAAATGATGTCCTCGTATGACACCAGTGCGCCGCTCTCAAGAACTGTGTCGCCGGGATCGTCAACGATAAGCTGCTCGGAGCCCTTCTCGCCGATCCTGATATAGGTGAGGTAGTAGGAGCCGAGAACCATGTCCTGTGTGGGAACTGTGACAGGTCTGCCGTCCTTGGGATGGAGCAGGTTGTTTGCGGAGAGCATGAGGATCCTGGCCTCGGCCTGCGCCTCCGCGGAAAGGGGAACGTGGATAGCCATCTGGTCGCCGTCGAAGTCGGCGTTGTATGCGGTACATACCAGCGGGTGGAGCTTGAGAGCCCTGCCCTCGACCAGAATAGGCTCAAAGGCCTGGATACCCAGCCTGTGAAGGGTGGGAGCGCGGTTTAACAGAACAGGATGTTCCTTGATCACCACTTCCAGAGCATCCCACACCTCTGTGCGGCCTCTGTCCACCATCTTCTTGGCTGATTTAATATTATTTGCAATACCGTCCTCCACCAGCTTCTTCATAACGAAGGGGCGGAACAGCTCGATGGCCATTTCCTTGGGAACGCCGCACTGATAGATCTTGAGGTCGGGTCCCACGACGATAACGCTTCGGCCGGAGTAGTCGACGCGCTTGCCCAGAAGGTTCTGGCGGAAACGGCCCTGCTTGCCCTTGAGCATGTCGGACAGGGACTTGAGAGCTCTGGAGTTGGCTCCGGTTACGGCTCTGCCGCGCCTTCCGTTGTCGATAAGGGCGTCCACAGCCTCCTGCAGCATCCTCTTCTCGTTTCTCACAATGATGTCGGGAGCGCTGAGCTGGATGAGCCTCTTAAGACGGTTGTTTCTGTTTATAACTCTGCGGTAGAGATCGTTTAAGTCGCTGGTGGCGAATCTGCCGCCGTCAAGCTGGACCATGGGTCTGATCTCGGGAGGGATGACCGGGAGAACGTCCATGATCATCCATGTGGGGCTGTTGCCGGACTGACGGAAAGCCTCAACGACTTCCAGTCTTTTGACGATCTTCGCCTTCTTCTGACCGGAGGCGTTCTGAAGCTCTGCCTTCAGCTCTTCAGCCAGCTTATCGCAGTCGATGTCCTCAAGGAGAGCCTTTATGGCCTCGGCGCCCATACCGGCCTTGAAATCGTCCTCATACTTTTCGCGCATGTCGCGGTACTCTTTTTCATTGAGGATCTGATTCTTCTGAAGGGGTGTGAAGCCCGGGTCTGTTACGATATATGCCGCGAAATACAGCACCTTTTCAAGAATCCTGGGGGTGAGGTCCAGGATAAGTCCCATTCTGGAGGGGATGCCCTTGAAATACCAGATGTGGGATACGGGGGCCGCCAGCTCTATGTGGCCCATTCTCTCACGGCGGACCTTGGACTTTGTGACCTCGACGCCGCAGCGGTCGCAGATCTTGCCCTTATAGCGGATCTTCTTATACTTGCCGCAGTGGCATTCCCAGTCCTTGGTGGGCCCGAAGATCTTTTCGCAGAAAAGGCCGTCGCGCGCCGGCTTAAGTGTTCTGTAATTGATGGTCTCGGGCTTGGTAACCTCACCGTAGGACCACTCTCTTATCATTTCAGGGGATGCGATTCCAATCTGTATAGCGTCAAACGGAGCGTAACTCATTATTCATCCTCCTCTTCATCGCCGAAAAAGTCATCATCGCCCAGCAGCGAATTTACAAATGCCTCGGTTCCGGAGTCTTCCTGTTCATCTTCCACATTCTCGATGTAATAGCCGGAGGACTCGATTTCGTCATCGGAGGCGTAGGTGTTGTCCTTCATGACGTTCTGGAAATCGTCATCATCGTCATCCTTCAGCTCTATCTCATTGCCGTCGGCGTCAAGCACACGGATATCGAGACAGAGAGACTGAAGCTCCTTGACCAGGACCTTAAAGGATTCGGGTACGCCGGGCTGGGGAACGTTATGGCTCTTGACGATGGACTCATAGGTGCGGACACGGCCGGTGACGTCGTCGGACTTGACGGTGAGTATCTCCTGCAGCGTGTAAGCGGCGCCGTAAGCCTCGAGGGCCCAGACTTCCATTTCGCCGAAGCGCTGGCCGCCGAACTGAGCTTTGCCGCCCAGAGGCTGCTGGGTTACAAGGCTGTAGGGGCCGGTGGAACGGGCGTGGATCTTATCGTCAACCAGGTGGTGGAGCTTTAAGAAGTAAACGTAACCGACTGTTACGGGGTTGTCAAAGGGTTCGCCTGTGCGGCCGTCGTACAGGATGCTCTTGCCGTCGGATCTCAGGCCGGCATATTCAAGAGTATCCCTGATCTCCTGCTCGTTGGCGCCGTTGAAGATAGGTGTCGCCACCTTCCAGCCCAGAGCCTGAGCCGCGTAACCCAGATGGACCTCAAGCACCTGGCCGATGTTCATACGGGAGGGAACGCCCAGAGGATTGAGGACGATGTCCAGCGGAGTACCGTCGGGCATGTAGGGCATATCCTCCTTGGGCAGGATCCTGGATACGACGCCCTTGTTGCCGTGGCGGCCCGCCATCTTGTCGCCGACTGAGATCTTGCGCTTCTGGGCGATGTAGCAGCGGACGACCATATTTACGCTGGGATTCAGCTCGTCGCCGTTTTCTCTTGTGAACACCTTCACGTCAACGACGATGCCGCTTTCACCGTGGGGGACCTTCAGGGACGTATCGCGGACTTCTCTTGCCTTCTCGCCGAAAATGGCTCTTAAGAGTCTCTCTTCGGCGGTGAGATCGGTCTCACCCTTGGGGGTGACCTTGCCTACAAGGATGTCGCCGGCGTGTACTTCAGCGCCGACGCAGATAATGCCGCGCTCGTCCAGATACTTGAGAGCTTCTTCGCCCACGCCGGGGATATCCCTTGTGATCTCCTCGGGACCCAGCTTGGTGTCGCGGGCGTCGATCTCGTATTCCTCGATATGGACGGAGGTGAACACGTCGTCCATGGCGAGGCGCTCGTTTAACAGGATAGCGTCCTCGTAGTTGTAGCCTTCCCAGGTCATGAAGCCGACAAGGATGTTCTTGCCCAGTGAGATCTCACCGTTGGAGGTGGAAGGACCGTCGGCAAGGACGGTTTCACTTGTGACGCGCTCGCCCACCTTTACGATGGGACGCTGGTTGATGCAGGTGCCCTGGTTGCTTCTTGAGAACTTGGTAAGCTGATATGTCTTGTTTTCGCCGCTGTCATAGCGCACGCTGACCTTGTCGGCCTCAACTCTTGTGACAACGCCGTCACCCTCGGCGGAGACAACGACCTTGGAGTCCACAGCGCACTTGTGCTCGATGCCGGTGGCGACGATAGGCGCCTCGGTGACGAGAAGAGGAACGGCCTGACGCTGCATGTTGGCGCCCATGAGGGCACGGTTAGCGTCGTCGTTTTCAAGGAAGGGAATCATTGCCGTAGCAATGGAAACCATCATTCTGGGGCTGATGTCAACGTAATCAACGCGCTCCTTGTCGACCTCGATGATCTCATCTCTGTGGCGGCAGGTGATACGCTTGTTAATAAGGCAGCCGTTCTCGTCCAGAGGCTCGGTGGCCTGGGCGACAACAAACTCGTCCTCCATATCGGCGGTGAGGTAATCCACCTGATCCAGAACCTTCTGTGTCTTCTTGTCAACACGGCGGTAAGGAGCGATAAGGAAGCCGTACTCATTTACCTTTGCGTAGGAAGCGAGGTAGGAAATAAGGCCGATGTTGGGGCCTTCGGGCGTCTCAACGGGGCACATACGGCCGTAATGGCTGTAGTGAACGTCACGGACGTCGAAGGAAGCTCTCTCTCTTGACAGACCGCCGGGGCCCAGAGCGGACATACGGCGCTTGTGCGTAAGCTCTGCCAGAGGGTTCGTCTGATCCATAAACTGTGACAGCGGGGAGGAACCGAAGAATTCCTTGATGGCCGCGGTCACGGGTCTGAGGTTGATAAGGGACTGGGGAGTTATGATGTCCAGATCCTGAAGGGTCATTCTCTCACGGATGACGCGCTCCATTCTGGAGAAGCCGACTCTGAACTGGTTCTGCAGAAGCTCGCCCACGCTTCTCATACGGCGGTTGCCCAGATGGTCTATGTCATCGGAGGTGCCGAGGCCGTATGCCAGACAGTTGAGATAGTTTACAGACGCAAAAATATCGTCGGGGATGATGTGCTTGGGAATGAGAAGCTCGATGTTCTCCTTAATGGCTTCCTTCAGCTCATCGCCCTCATATTTGTCGAGAAGGTCTTTTAAGATGATGAAGCGGACGCGCTCCTTGATGCCCAGTTCCATGGGATCGAAGTCAACGAAAGCATCGAGGCATACCATGCCGTTGGCGAAAACCTTTACGGTCTTGCCGTCAACATCCACATAGGCCTCGTTGACGCCCATGTAATCCAGCTCTTCCGCTCTTTCCCTCGTAAGGGTCTCCCCTGCCTCGGCAATGATCTCACCGGTAAGAGGATCGGCAACGGGCATGGCCAGAGTCTGACCGTTCAGTCTGTGCCAGATAGCCAGCTTCTTGTTGAACTTATAGCGGCCGGCGGTAGAGATGTCATACCTTCTGGGGTCAAAGAAGAGACTGTGAAGCAGTGACTCCGCACTGTCGATGGTGGGAGGATCGCCGGGTCTAAGACGCCTGTAGATTTCAAGCAGAGACTCGTCCCTGTTCTTGCAGGAATCCTTCTCAAGTGTCGAATTGATCCTCTCGTCGTCACCGAAGATCATCTTGATGTGCTCGGCGGTATCGACGGTGAAATCAGCGCCGCTTACGGAAAGCCATGTATAGGGCTCTTCCGTGCGCTTGCCCACCGCGCGGAGAAGCCATGTGATGGGGAGCTTTCTGTTTTTGTCGATCCTTACGTTGAAAACGTCGGCGGCGTCGGTCTCATACTCAAGCCATGCGCCTCTGTAAGGAATGACGGTTGTGGCATAAATGGAGGTTCCGGTCTTATCTGTCTTCTTTTCGTAATACACGCCGGGGGAACGGATGATCTGGGATACGATAACACGCTCCGCACCGTTGATGACGAAGGTGCCGCCCTCTGTCATAAGAGGGAAATCGCCCATGAAAATCTCCTGCTCCTTGATTTCCTCTGTTTCCTTGTTGCGCAGACGCACGCTCATCTTCAGGGGTGCGGCGTATGTGGCGTCCCTTGCCTTGCACTCCTCAACGGAGTATTTGGGGTTATCATCCATCTTGTAGTCCAGGAAGGTCAGTTCCAGGTTGCCGGTATAATCGGTAATGGCGGCAACATCCCTGAAAACCTCGTGAAGACCTGTATCAAGGAACCACTTGTAGGAATTCTTCTGGATCTCCAGGAGATTGGGCATATCCTGGATCTCCTCCGACTTGGCAAAACTCTTTCTCAGCGTCTTGCCGTAATACACATCCTTTGGCATCAGCGTCACTCCTTCTCGCGGGGCACGGTGAATTAAATGCCCTCTGAATTTATTTGACACACGCGGGTGGGTTGTAAGATTTTCGTGCTTTTGACATATTGACTATTGATTTTTTCGGAATCTATGATACAATGTCATTAGATGAAACTGGGATATTGGACAGAATCATCGTGATAAAGCAATTAATTATACCACCGCACACAACATTTGTCAACAAAAATTTTCGTCATTATCAACAAAGTTTAATGACGGTTTTCTTTTTTTATTTATTATTTGTTTTTTCAAAAAATATCTGTTGACAAATCGCGGTTTTGCCTTTATAATACCCATTGTTCGCGAGAGTGCTGGAATAGGTAGACAGGCACGTTTGAGGGGCGTGTGTCTAGTGGCGTGTGGGTTCAAGTCCCATCTCTCGCACCAGAAAAAAGCACGCTTCGGCGTGCTTTTTTCAGTTATATTCGTTTCTTGCGGAACGGATGATATACCTCACCATACAGACGCACAGCGATATATCATTAAGGAAGGAGGCGCCTCATGCCGATACAGATCATAAGAAACGACATAACAAAGCTGGAATGCGACGCTGTTGTGAACGCCGCGAACAATACTCTCCTCGGCGGCGGCGGTGTTGACGGCGCCATACACAGGGCCGCTGGTCCGAAGCTCCTTGAGGAATGCCGGAAGCTGGGCGGCTGCGAAACGGGTCAGGCAAAGATCACAAAGGGCTATGCAATGCCCTGCAAATACATAATCCACACTGTGGGTCCCGTATGGCACGGCGGAAACGACGGTGAACGGGAGCTTCTGGAATCCTGCTACCGGGAGTCCCTGAAGCTGGCCCTCAGGCACAGATGCAGATCCGTTGCCTTCCCCCTCATTTCCTCCGGCGCTTACGGCTATCCCAAGGATCAGGCGCTGAAGGTTGCCATCGACGCTGTGGGCGATTTCCTGCTTCAAAACGAGATGCTGGTCTACATCGTGATCTATGACCGCAAATCCTATGACATCGGCGAAAAGCTGTTTGCCGATATCAGGGAATACATAGACGACAGATACGTGGATGCCCATCCTTATATAAGGAATGAAATCAGTGCGCTTTACCACCATACCCGCGAACCCTATTCCGATGCCTGCTATTCCGCTTCCGTTCCCCTCTCGGCGGCACCTTCCGGTATGGCGAAAAAGCCCAGCCTGAGAGACGCGGTGGAGCAGATCGACGAGAGCTTTTCCGAAATGCTGCTCAGAAAGATAGACGAAAAGCGCATGACCGACGCCCAGTGCTACAAAAAGGCCAATATCGACAGGAAGCTGTTCTCCAAAATCCGCAGCAACAAGCACTACAAGCCCAGCAAGCAGACAGCCATCGCCTTTGCCATCGCCCTTGAGCTTCCCATTGAGGAAACAAAGGATATGCTGATGAAGGCGGGGTACGCACTGTCCCGCAGCAGCAAGGCGGACATCATTGTGGAGTATTTCATAACAAACGGCAACTAAAATATCTTTGAGATAAACGAGGCGCTTTTCGCCTTTGACCAGGCGCTCCTCGGCGCGTAAAAATGTCGCCCCGAAAGCGACCATGGTATAACCCCGAATAAGTATAATGTGATCGTAAGGCAAAAGACCTGACGATCACATTTTTATTATGCGGAGGTATACAAAATGGGAAACAATATTACTGAGCTTGTATTCATTCTTGACCGCAGCGGTTCCATGGCAGGACTTGAGAGTGACACCATCGGCGGCTTCAACTCCCTCATAGAAAAGCAGCGGAAGCAGGACGGCAAATGCTATGTGTCCACAGTGCTGTTCGACAACGTAAGCGAGGTGCTCCACGACCGGGTCGGCCTCAGCGAGATTAAAAAGATGACCGAGGAGGACTACACAGTCCGGGGCTGCACCGCCCTTATAGACGCCATCGGCTGCGCCATCCGGCACATCGGCAACATCCACAAGTACGCGAGGCCCGAGGACGTGCCGGAGCATACAATGTTCGTCATCACTACCGACGGCATGGAAAACGCCAGCCACATATACTCCGCAGACGAGGTGCGGAAAATGGTGGAGCGGCAGAAGGAAAAATACGGCTGGGAATTCCTGTTCATCGGGGCAAATATCGATTCCGTCCAGACAGCCCGGAGCTTCGGCATCGGTCCGGACAGAGCAGTGAACTACCACGCCGACAAAGCGGGCACCGCCGTATTGTATGAAGCGGTATCGGAAACTGTCTGCAATGTCCGGGCAAACAGACGGATCGGCGCTGACTGGGGCAGGCGTATTTCCAATGATTACAGCGGCAGAAAAAAGAACAGCGATCGTTGAGCTGACCTGAAAAATATTCTGACGGCAACAGCAAGTTGCGTGATTTTTCCCGATATTTATGGTAGAATCAGTATATAGGAGGTGTTTTATAATGGACACAAAGGATGTACTGCTTGAGCTGAGAACTAAGAAGGGACTGTCACAGGACGAGCTGGCCGAAAAGGTGTTTGTCACCCGGCAGGCTGTGTCCCGCTGGGAAAACGGGGACACCGTCCCCAACACCGAGACGCTGAAGCTGCTTTCCAGGTTTTACAATGTTTCGATCAACACTCTTTTGGGCTCTCCCCGTCAGCTTATCTGCCAGTGCTGCGGCATGCCCCTTGAGGACTCCATCATCGGCAGAGACAAGAGCGGCGACTTAAACGAGGATTACTGCCAGTGGTGCTATGCCGACGGGACATACACATATCACGACATGGATGAACTCATCAACGTCTGTGTCAGCCACATGGCGGGCGACAACTTCACTGAGGAGCAGGCCCGGGCATATATGAAGCAGGTCCTGCCGACACTGGACTACTGGAAAAGATACGAGGAGCTTAGCGACAACGGCGAGTTTGACACCTTCAAGGAGCAGCTTATTAAAGAGATAAACGGTCTCGGAATCGAGGGGTTGCCCAAGGTGGAAAAGCTGAACGCCCTTGTGGGCAAATTCGTGAATCTCGAGTACCGGCTCCCGGGCGGCACGTCGGTAAAGTTCCTGGACGACGGAACCACATACCTCGGCAACCAGCTTGAATCGGAGTTCGGCGGCGACCGCTGCTTCGGCGTTCTTGCGAACATGGACTTCATCCTGGTCTGCACCTACGGCGAGAACGGCTCTGACCCGGAGCTTGTAATGTATAAAAAGAGATAACAAAAAATACCGGGCAGGTACAAAAACCTGCCCGACATTTTTTATTGTCAGAACGATACTATATTGTTTACCCATTTTCTGCGCTTTACGAGGATGAAGCCAACCACGCACTTTATGAGATCCAGCGCGTAGACCAGAATATACATGGGAAGGATCGGCATTGCGGTGAAGCGGGACAGCACATATGATGCCGGTATGGTAACCGCCCAGACAAAGACACTGTCAAACAAAAAGGTGATAAGCGTCTTGCCGCCGGAGCGCAGGGTGAAGTAGCAGGCGTTTGTGTAGGAGTTCATAGGCATTGCCGCCGCGGAAATGAGCAGCAGGTCGCAGGCAAGTGCCTTCACACCGGGGGTTGTGTTGTATATCTGCGGCACCAGCGGAGCCGTAAAGGCCATGACGATACCCACAGCGATGCTCAGCGCAATGGAGAAGGCCGTCAGCTTTCTGTCCTCGTCCACCGCCCGTTCCAGCTCTCCCGCGCCGAGA
>JAFRUW010000070.1 GCA_017438675.1 Oscillospiraceae bacterium
AAAGTCCTTCAGGGACAACGCCCTGAATCCCGATCATCCCACCCTCAGGAACACCGTCCAGAACCCGGACGTTTACTTCCAGTTCCGCGAGGCAAACAACCGCTTCTATGACGGGCTCCCGGATATCGTCGAGAGCTATCTCGGTGAGATCAGCCGCATAACCGGCAGGGAATACCATCTGTTCAACTACTACGGCGCCCCCGACGCGGAGCGCGTTATCATAGCCATGGGCAGCGTCAGCGGAACCATCATGGACACCGTGGACTATCTGAACGCAAGAGGCGAAAAGGTGGGCTACGTTCAGGTCCATCTCTTCCGCCCCTTCTCCGTAAAGCATCTGCTTAAAGCCATCCCGGCGACCGTAAAGAAGATCGCCGTCCTCGACCGCTGCAAGGAGCACGGCGCCGTGGGCGAGCCCCTGTATGAGGACGTCTGCTCGGCGTATTTCCACGAGGCTTCCCATCCCGTGATCGTGGGCGGACGCTACGGTCTGTCCTCCAAGGACACCGATCCCGCACAGATCAAGGCTGTTTACGACAATCTGGCATCGGACGAGCCGAAGGACAACTTCACCATCGGCATCGTGGACGATGTTACCCATCTCTCCCTGCCCGTCGGTGAGCCTCTCTTCACCGAGAGCGAGGGCACCGTCTGCTGCAAGTTCTGGGGTCTCGGCTCCGACGGCACCGTGGGAGCCAACAAGAACTCCATCAAGATCATCAGCGACCACACCGACGGCTACGCCCAGGCGTACTTCGAGTACGACACGAAGAAGTCCTTCGGCATCACAAAGAGCCACCTCCGCTTCGGCAAAAACCCCATCAGGGCAACACACCTTGTCAAGCAGGCGGACTTCGTGGCATGCCACAACGAGTCATACCTCGGCAAGTACGACATCATTACGGAGCTGAAGCCCGGCGGCACCTTCCTTTTAAACTGCGAGTGGAAGGATGATGAGCTGCGGCAGAACCTCCCCAATCATATTAAGCGCTATATCGCTGAAAACGGCATAAAGTTCTACACCATCGACGCCAACAGGATTGCCTTTGACCTTGGTCTCGGCAACCACGCGAACTCCGTCCTTCAGGCGGCGTTCTTCAGGCTGGCGGGCATCATCCCCGTGGAGGACGCCGTCAGATACATGAAGATGGCCATAGAGAAGACCTACGGCCTCAAGGGTGACAACATCGTTAAGATGAACATGGCGGCGGTGGATGCCGGTATCGACGGCCTTATTAAGGTTGACGTGCCCGAGACATGGAAGTATATCCCCGACGAGCCCCCTGTCCCCGAAGAGCCGGTGCCCGATTTCATTGAGAAGATCCTCCGGCCCATAAACGCCCAGAAGGGCGACGACCTCCCCGTCAGCACATTCATCGGCTACGAGGACGGTACCATGCCCATGGGCACCTCCGCCTATGAAAAGCGCGGCATCGCCACCAGCCTCCCGGTGTGGGACAGCACGGCCTGCCTCCAGTGCAATCTGTGCTCCTACGTGTGTCCCCACGCGGTCATAAGGCCCTATCTTCTGGACGCAAACGAGGTGGCCGCCGCTCCCGAGGGCTTTGAAACCGTACAGGCCAAGGGCCCCAAGGCTCAGAATCTGGCGTACAGCCTTCAGGTCAGCACCCTGGACTGCACCGGCTGCGGAAGCTGCGTGGGCGTATGCCCCACCAAGGGCAAGGCCCTGACCATGAAGCCGGCTCACGACGTGACTGTGGATCACAGCCACTGGAAATATACGGAAAAGATCGCGGAAAAGAACGTTTTCGACGTTCACACAGTAAAGGGCAGCCAGTTTGTGAAGCCCCTGGTGGAATTCTCCGGCGCCTGCGCCGGCTGCGGCGAGACGCCCTATGCAAAGCTTCTCACCCAGCTCTTCGGCGACAGGATCTATTGGGCAAACGCCACAGGCTGTTCACAGGCCTGGGGCGCGGCAATGCCCTGCATCCCCTACACAACGAACAAGGAGGGCAAAGGCCCCGCATGGTCAAATTCCCTGTTTGAGAACAACGCGGAATTCGCTCTTGGCATGTCCTTAAGTTCAAAGCAGCAGCGCAAGTACGTGAAGGGTCTCGTGGAAGAGCTCCTTCCCCTCACCGAGGGCGAACTGAATCTGGCTCTCGACAACTGGCTCAGGAATTACAGCGACTCCAAGGGCTCCGTGGAGGCCTCAAAGCTTCTCGTCCCGGTGCTGAAATTCGCAAGGCTCCCGGAGCACGCGGACAAGCTGCGTCAGGAGATTTTGGAGCGGAAGGATCAGCTCACCAAGAAGTCCGTCTGGATGTACGGCGGCGACGGCTGGGCATATGATATAGGCTACGGCGGTCTGGATCACGTTTTCGCCCAGGGCGAGGATGTGAACGTCCTCGTCATCGACACCGAGGTGTATTCCAACACCGGCGGTCAGGCCTCCAAGGCCACGCCTCTGGGCGCTTCGGCTCAGTTCCAGTCCTCCGGCAAGCGGAGCGCCAAGAAGGATCTGGGCAAACAGCTTATGGCTTACGGTGACGTTTATGTGGCACAGGTGGCCATGGGCGCCGATCCCGCTCAGCTCATCAAGGCCCTCATCGAGGCGGACGCCTACCCCGGCCCCTCCATCGTCATCGCATACACACCCTGCATCGCCCACGGCATAAAGCTGGGCATGGGCTCCGTTCAGGAGGAGATGAAGAGGGCGGTAAAGAGCGGCTACTGGCATCTGTACCGCTACGATCCCTCAAGGACCGAGAAAAAGTTCATCCTCGATTCCAGGGAGCCGAATATGGACTTCCAGGAATTCTTAAAGGGCGAGGTGCGCTACGCCTCCCTTATCAAGAGCTTCCCGGAAAACGCGAAGACGCTTTTCGCAAGAGCGGAAAAGGAAGCGAAGGAGAAGTACGAATCCTATAAAAAGATGGAAGAACAGTATATGTAAATTGCAAACAGATCACTGTCCTTTGCAGCTATGTAATAATTAAAACTCTTAGTTTTAATAACAGTGCCTCAGTTATCGTAGTTTTTTCACGCCTGCGGGTTGGGCGCTGACATTGCCGGTAGATTATTGTGCGGTGTCTCGCGGGCGGATACGGAATCCGCCCCTACGCGTTTGATCTAACCTGCCGCACCCGCCCCTGTGACGGTCATCGCCGCACCGGTAGGGGCGGTCATCGGCAGCCCACCGACGGCGACGATTCGGATAACCAACGCTCTGGCAATAGAAGAACAATCATCAGGCCACCGCCACGAGCCGCAAATCTATGATCCACCACCGCAGTAAGCGGCTGAGCGAGTTAAACGCAGGCAGTATCAGACATACTGTCTATCGTTTTCGCCGATGGTAATTCTGTGGCTGTGATTACCGTTTCAGGGAAAGGATTCAAAAGGAAAACGGCATTTTAAGCCGTTGTCCTTTGGTGTGCTTTGCATACTTTCTCACAAGAGAAAGTATGTGCCCCCGCGGCATGAGCGGTGAAAAGGTAATAATTTAGTAAACATTGTAATTATAAGGGTTATTATAAAATGTTACTGAGTAATATGGGAGGGTCTCTGTGCCCTCCCTTTACTGTAAGCGACGGAGGAAGGCCATGATAAAAGTATCAGGTATAAAGGTTCCGGCGGCGGAAGGCAAAAAGTTCATAAAGAGACATGCCGCAAGAGTCCTTGGCGTGAAGCCGGAGGACATTACGGCCCTTGAGGTGCTTAAGGAATCCGTGGACTCCCGGAAGAAGCCCGACGTGTATTTTATATACACCGCCGCAGTTGGTCTGCGTGAGGGCGTGACGCCCCGGGGCAGGTTTGAAACGTATGTCCCCGACAAATATACCCCTGTCACAGGGGCATTTCCTCCCGAAAACCGCCCGGTGGTGGTGGGCATGGGCCCGGCGGGGCTTTTCGCCGCCCTGACCCTTGCCGAGGGCGGAGTGCCCTGTACGGTGATCGAGCGGGGCCAGCCAGTGGAACAGCGGGACCGTGACGTGAACCGCTTCTGGTCGTCGGGAAAGCTGGACACCGAATCCAATGTCCAGTTCGGCGAAGGCGGCGCGGGCACCTTTTCCGACGGAAAGCTCACCACAGGCACAAACGATCCCCGGATCGGTTACGTATTCCGGCGCTTTGCGGAATTCGGCGCACCGGAGGAGATACTTTACCTTGCAAAGCCCCATATCGGCACGGACAGGCTCAAGACCGTTGTAAAAAACATCCGTGAGCATCTGATCTCTCTGGGCTGCGACATACGTTTCGGATCGAAATTTACGGGCTTTTCCACGGATGAAAACGGCTTAAATTCGGTACAGATACAGGATAAAGACGGAGTATATGAGCTTAAAACCCGCCACCTGATCCTCGCCCCCGGAAACGGAGCAAGGGACACTTTCAGGATGCTCCACGATCACGGCGTCCGTATGGAGCCCAAGAGCTTCGCCGTCGGCGTCCGCATCGAGCACCTTCAGCGGGACATCGACATGACCCAGTACGGCGAGGCCGCGACCCTGGGCACCCTCCCCGCCTCCTCCTACAAGCTGGCGGTGCACCTCACAAGCGGCAGGGGCGTCTTCACCTTCTGTGTGTGTCCCGGAGGCAGCGTGGTTGCGGCATCGTCGGAAACAGGGGGCGTTGTGACAAACGGCATGAGCGACTTTGCCCGGGACGGGAAAAACATAAACGGCGGGCTTCTCGTAAGCGTCACTCCCGCAGACTTTGACGGTCTTTTCGGAGGCATGGAGTTCCAGGCTGAGCTGGAGCGGAGCGCCTTCCGTCACGGCGGAGGCGCCTACGGCGCGCCTGCCCAGCTTGTGAAGGATTTCCTCGGGAGAAGGCCCAGCACGGATCACGGAAGGGTCGCCCCCACATACAGGCCGGCTGTCAGGTTCTGCAATCTGTGGGACGTGCTCCCCGGCTTTATATGCGAAGCCATAGCGGAGGCCCTGCCTCTCATGAACAGGAAGATACGGGGCTTTGCCGACGGGGACGCGGTGCTCACCGCCGCGGAGACCAGAAGCTCATCCCCGGTGCGCATACTCCGTGACGAAAACTACGGCGCAAGCGTCCCCGGCATCTACCCCTGCGGGGAGGGCGCGGGCTACGCCGGCGGCATCACAACCTCCTCGGTGGACGGTATAAAATGCGCGGAAAAGATACTGGAAAGCCTTAAATGAAAACAATTCCCCGGAATACCGCTCTTTCGGTATTCCGGGGATTCTTTTAATTACTATGGAGTTATTCGCCGTCGGAATAGAAGCCGAACTCATCGTCCGGATGCTTCTCCCCTTCCGGTTCTTCCGCGGTTTCGGCAATTCTCTCAGCCGCGGGCTCAATTTCAGGCTCCCGGGCTTCAGGTTCCGCCGGAAGCTCCCCGATCTTCTTCTCCTCGGGAAGCCTGCCGTTCTCGCAGAGATACCTGAAGGTGTCGCCGTCCATTGTCTCATGCTCAAGGAGGTAATCCGCCACCATGACAAGGATGTCCTTATGGGCAAGAAGTATTTCCTCGCACCGCTTTTCGGCCTCGGTAAATATCCTGCGGACCTCTTCGTCGATCTTTGCGGCAGTTTCCTCGGAATAGCTCTTGGTGCTTGCGAAATCGCGGCCGATGAACACGCTGTGATCGCTGGAATCGTACTTGATGGGACCCAGGATATCGCTCATACCGTAAACGGTGACCATGGCTCTCGCAATATTTGTGGCCTGCTGTATATCGCCCGACGCGCCGGTGGAAATATCGTCCAGGAACAGCTTTTCAGCCATTCTTCCGCCCAGGGCCATCACTATGTCGTCCAGCATCTCGCCCTTGGATGTAAACAGCTTATCCTCGGCAGGTCTGGATATGGTCATGCCGCCGGAAGCGCCTCTGGGGATGGTGGTGATCTGGTGAACGGGGTCGGTATTCTCCAGCCAGTTGGAAGCCACGGCGTGACCCGCCTCGTGATAGGCGGTGAGCTTCCGCGCCTTTTCGGGGACGATGCGGCTCTTCTTCTGGGGGCCGACCATGACCTTCAGTATGGCCTCATCCAGAACGTCCATGGTGATGAACTTCTGACCGCGCCTTGCGGAAAGGAGGGCGCCCTCGTTTAAGAGGTTTTCAAGATCAGCGCCGGTGAAGCCCGGTGTGCCCTTGGCAAGGCTTGCCAGATCCACGTCGTCCGCCAGCATCTTGTTTCTGGCGTGGACCTTGAGGATTTCCTCACGGCCCTTTACGTCGGGAAGACCCACATAGACGGTCCTGTCAAATCTGCCGGGACGGAGAAGGGCGCTGTCAAGGATGTCCGCCCTGTTGGTTGCCGCCATTACTATGACGCCCTCGTTTGTGGAGAAACCGTCCATCTCAACAAGGAGCTGGTTCAGTGTCTGCTCGCGCTCGTCATGACCGCCGCCGAGACCTGTGCCGCGCTGACGGCCCACCGCGTCGATCTCATCTATGAAGATGATAGCCGGGGAAACCTTCTTCGCCTGCTCAAACAAGTCGCGGACACGGCTGGCGCCGACGCCCACGTACAGCTCAACGAAGTCGGAGCCGGAGATGGACAGGAACTGGACTCCCGCCTCGCCTGCGACGGCCTTGGCAAGGAGTGTCTTACCGGTGCCCGGAGGGCCCACCAGAAGGACGCCCTTGGGTATCCTTGCGCCCAGCTTTATGAACTTCTGAGGATCCTTGAGGAATTCCACGATCTCCTCAAGCTCTTCCTTCTCCTCTTTTGCGCCGGCCACGTCGTTAAATGTGACGCGCTTCTTCTCATCGATGCCGATGCGGGTCCTGGCCTTGCCGAACTTTATGGCTCCGCCAGCTCCGCCGCCGGAACGGCCCATCATGAAGTACATGAGGAGCAGCAGTCCCGCCATGAGGATGAGGTAAGGAATAATGCTGATCCACCAGGACGCCTGTATGCCGGTCTTGTAGTTGTACTCCGTAAGGGTACCGTCGGCAAACTGTTTGTCAATGGTCTCGCCCAGATCCTCGTAGAATATGGACAGATTATACAGCTTATGCCGGGCCTCCTTCGCGCCCTTATACTCCTCTTTGAGCTGCATCCTCACCGTGGAGTCCTCCAGCACAAATGAAGAGACCTGCTTTGTCTCAAACAGGGTGCGCATTTCGGAATAGCTTACATCCGTTGTGGTGTTGTCGCCTGATGCCAGAAGGTAGATCACCGCAACCAGAATTGCCAGTATTACGATATAAAAGCCTAAATTGCGTTTATCCGGGGTCTTTTTCAATTAGCATTCACTTCTTTCTGTAAGAAAATCAGGAATAAATGTATTCTTTAAGAACGCCTATATATGGGAGATTGCGGTACTTTTCACCGTAGTCAAGGCCGTAGCCGACAATGAACTCGTCGGGGCATATAAATCCCACATAGTCCGCCACAACACCGGTCCTGCGGCGGGAAGGCTTGTCAAGGAGGGTACATATCTTTATGGAAGCGGGTTTGCGCATGGAGAGATAGTTTATGAGATACGCCAGCGTCAGTCCCGAGTCCAGAATGTCCTCCACAAGGACGACGTCACGGTTCTCGATGTTGTATGACAGGTCCTTTGTGATCTTAACGACGCCTGTTGACGTGGTGCTTTTGCCGTAGGACGACACCGTCATAAAATCCATGTGGCAGTAAATGTCCAGCTCACGCATGAGATCGGCCATAAAAATGAAGGAGCCCTTCAGGACGCTGACGAAAAGAGGAAACTTGTCCTTGTAATCATGATTGAACTGTTCTCCCAGCGCATGGATCCTCTCCTTAAGCTCTTCAGCCGTAAAGTATACCCTTTCAATATCCTCGTGTATCATTTTTTCTCGACCTTTCTTTTTGTCCTTTGTTTTGCAAACATTTATTATATATAACCGACGGGAAAAATTCAATCGGTATTTTTACACTTCCTCGGCTGTAACAAAAAGCGCCCTGTCGCCTGTACCGGCAACCGTCCTGGGATCCTGACCGAGGCCAAGGGCAGCGATCACTCCCCCGTCATCCTGGAACACGGGAACAAGGGATCTTCTGCTGGGAGGGATGCGCTCCTCGATCATCAGCTTTTTGAGAGTTTTGGTCACATTCCTGCCGGCGACAGTCAATCTGTCGCCCTCTTTTCTCGGCCTGACAGTTATTGTACCACACAAACCCTCGGTTTTGAACATAAAAGAATTGAAAGATTTGTTAAATTTTCTATCGCACCACTGTTCTCTGCACCTAAATCGCAGCCCCAGCTCCGGTATTACGCGGTCGAAGCCGTCATAAATACCGAAGGGTTCAAATCCCCCGGGATCGTCACAGTCGGTGAAATACAGCCTGTCGTATTCAACGACTGCCCTGCACGCCGTGAGATCAACGCTTCCCGACGCTTCACCGCTTTTTACAAGCCTTAAAACGCTTTCGGTCTGCACCCGGGACATGCCCGCGGGAGCGAGCTTCCTCACCACCCGGGACGCGACGGCCTCCGGCAGTTCTCTCAGCTTCTTAACCGTTACGCCTTCGCTTAAAACGCCTTCCGCCGCATCGTCAAGGCAATCCCTGTCGGCGGAAAGCAGTTTTATCATGTCTTCCACGGAATCCGTCAGCCCGGGGTTTATCTCTTTCAACGCCGGTATCACGCTGTGGCGGATGCGGTTCCTTGTGTAATCGTCCGATTCGTTTGTGCTGTCCTCCACATGGGGTATGCCGTTATCGGAAAGGTACGTCTCGATCTCCGCTCTTGAGACCGCAAGCAGCGGTCTTATTATCATTCCCCTCACAGGCGGGATGCCGCACAGTCCGTTGATGCCCGTCCCCCGGAGGAGGTTCATTATCACCGTCTCGCAGTTGTCGTCCCCGTTGTGGGCGGTGGCAATGCGGGACGCGCCTGTTTCCCCGCTCACCCTGTAAAAGAAATCGTAGCGGAGTTTTCGCCCCGCTTCCTCAGTGCCCATACCGCTGCCTTTCGCGTATTTTAACACGTCTTCCCGGCCCACATGGCAGGGCACTCCTATTTTTTCACACTGTTCAAGAACAAACCTCTCGTCCCTGTCGGCTTCCCTGCCCCGCAGCATGTGGTTAAAATGCGCCGCCTGAACCTGAAAGCCCCGCTCTTTCCCAAGGGAAACGAGCACGTGGAGAAGGCACATGGAATCGGCGCCTCCGGAAACCGCGGCCAAAACGGTACCGCTGTCCGGAAGCATACCGTATTTATCTGCAAAAGATACTGTCTTTTTAAGCATCAGTATTCATCACCCTCGTCGTGACGGGTTTCCAGAGATGTAAACCGTGTAAACTGAGGCATCCAGCCCAGCTTTATCGTGCCGGTCTGACCCCTGCGGTTTTTAAGGATGATGCACTCCGCCACGTTCTGCTCCTCGGTCTCCTTGTTATAGTAATCATCACGGTAGAGGCCGAGAACTATATCCGCGTCCTGCTCGATGGCGCCGGATTCTCTCAGGTCGGAGAGCATGGGGCGCTTGTTTGTTCGTGATTCGTTGGCGCGGGAAAGCTGGCTTAAGCAGATAACGGGTACATTCAGCTCCTTTGCCATGATCTTAAGCATACGGCTTATGTCGCTGACCACCTGCTGGCGGTTCTCATTAGTGTATCCCGTGTTCCCGCCGGAGGACTGCATGAGCTGGAGATAGTCGATGACCACAAGGCCCAGATTCTGGAGCCTGCGGCACTGGGCGTTCATATCAGCCACGGAAAGGGTGGAATTGTCGTCGATCTTCAGGTCGGATTTGCTTATCTGACCGGCCATCTTGCCTATTCTTTCCCAATCGCCGTCGGAAAGCCTGCCGGTCTGGAGCTTCTGGCTGTCTATTGCGGCCTCGCCTGACAGGAGCCTCATACAGAGCTGCTCCTTTGACATTTCCAGCGAAAACACCGCCACCGTCTTCCCGGAGTTTTTCGCCACATTGAGGGCGATATTCAGTGCAAGGCTGGTCTTGCCCATGCCGGGTCGGGAGGCAATGAGTATGAGGTCGGATTTGTTGAGGCCCATGATGGAATTGTCCAGATCTATAAAGCCCGTAGGGATCCCCGGAAGCTTGTCCTTGCTTCTGGACGCCTTAAGAAGATTCTCATAGACCTCCGCCATGACGACGGATATCTCCTCAAGGCCGCCGTTGGATCTTCCCTGCCTGAGGGCGTAGATCCGCTTTTCCGCCACTTCAAGGACCTCCATGGCGCTGCCCTCCTCCATGGCAAGGGCGGCGACACCGCTGCCCACCTCCGCGATCCTGCGGAGAAGGGCCTTGTCCCTGACGATGGAGGCGTATTCCATGACGTTTACGGCTGTGGGGGTGATGTTCATCAGGTCAAGGATATACTGAGAGGACACACCCTCTTCGAATGTGCCTTTTATCTTCATCTGCTCCAGCACCGTCACCGGGTCAACCACCATAGAGAAGCTGAACATGGAGTAAATCGTCTCGTATATTTCCTGATTCGCCCTGACATAGAAGTCATCGGGCTTCAGCATGCCGATCACGTTGGGGACGCACCGGGCGTCGATGAGCATACTGCCCAACACCGCCTGCTCCGCCTCCGTACTGTGGGGCATTTGCCTTGTAAGTAGCTCGTCCAAAATAATGACCTCTGTTTCCGTTATGTATAATAACCGTCTTTTACTTCTCTGTCACGATAACATGGATCACGCCGCTGATCTCGTAGCCCAGGCGGCACTTCACATCATAGGAGCCGTAGGATTTGATGGGCTCGTTCTGTACGATCTTGTGCTTTTCGATGTCGATGCTGAACTGGGACTTCAGTGCGTCGGAAATCTCCTTTGATGTAACTGCGCCGAAGAGCTTCCCGGCGGAGCCTGCCTTGGCGGGGATCTTTACAACGATGGAATCCAGCTTTTCCGCGATGACCTTCGCGTTGGCCTTATCCCTTTCTATCTGGGCAAGGCGGGCCTTTTCCGCCACCTTCATGGCGTTCAGGTTGTCCGTTGTGGCCGCCACCGCCAGCTTTCGCGGGAGCAGATAGTTTCTGGCGTAACCGTCGGAAACGTCCACCATCTGGCCTTTTTTCCCCTGACCTTTAATATCCTGTTGTAAAATGACTTTCATTGTATGTGCCTCCTTTATTTGTCTGGTCGTCTTCCTCAAGATATTCGTCCACCACCATGAACAGCTCAGAAATGACCTCGTTCATGGTCTTGCCCCTGATCTGGGCCCCGGCGGTGGACTTGTTGCCGCCGCCGCCCAGCTTTTCAAGGATCACCTGGACGTTTATCCGGCCGATGGAGCGGGCGGATATATCTATGGAATCCTTTCCTCTGAATATTACGAAGGATGTATGTATGCCGGAAATATTTAGAAGCTCATCCGCCGCCTGGGCAGCGATGACCCTGTCCTCGGTGGTGTCAGTCGCGGCAAAGGCGATGCTGTCCTTGTATATCTTGGCGTTCTGGATGATGGAATATCTCTCCACCGCCGTCTTGAAATCGGACTGGAGAAGCCTCTTCACCTCGGTGGTGTCGGCTCCCGCTCTCTTTAGGTAGGCCGCCGCTTCAAAGGTGCGGCTTCCCGTTCTCAGGGTGAAGCTCTTGGTATCAAGGACGATACCGGAAAGGAGCGCCTCCGCCTCGTAGCGGAGTATATCAGACGGCTCGAGTATGTACTGCAAAAGCTCAGTCACCAGCTCGCTGGCGGAGGAGGCGTAGGGCTCATGGAATGTGAGAGCAGCGTTCTGGATATAGCTTGCTGCCCTGCGGTGGTGGTCAATGACCGCAAGCCTGTTTACCGACATGAGGAGGTCCTGGGACTCCACCTGGTCCGGTCTGTTGGTGTCCACCACAATGAGAAGGCTTGAGCCCGTTATCTCGACCATGGCCTGCTGGGGTGATATGAACACACCTGCGTATTCCGGCAGTGTGAGCATGCGGCTTATAAGTGTCTTGGAGGCGTTTTTCTCCACGTCGATGACGATGTGAACGGGCTTCCCCTTCTTCCGCGCTGCGCAGCAAAGGCCCACGGCGGAACCCACGCTGTCAAGATCGGCGTACTTGTGGCCCATGATGTAAACGCCGGAGGATTCCTTTATGAGATTGTTCAGGGAGTTGGCCATGACCCTTGAGCGGACCTTGGTGTGCTTTTCATGCTCGGAGGTCTTGCCGCCGAAGAACTCGAAGTTCAGCCTGTTCTTGATCACGGCCTGATCTCCGCCTCTGGACAGGGCCATGTCGATACCCAGAGAAGCGAACTGGAAAGCCTCCTCAAAGCTCCTTCCGTCCCTGCCGATACCGATGCTGACGGTGGCGGGAATGCCCCTGGGGTTCATGACTTCCTTGACGGAATCAAGGAGCGAGAACCGCTTGTCTATAAAGCCCTTCAGGTACCGTTCCTCGAAAATGAACAGGTAACGGTCTCTGTCGTATTTGTTGAGGTAACCGCTGACGCCTGCGGCCCAGTCGCCTATCCTGTCGTCAAGCTCGGATATGATGGCCGATTTTTCCTTGTCG
>JAFRUW010000071.1 GCA_017438675.1 Oscillospiraceae bacterium
ATATAGGTCAGGCCGCCGTTTTTTATTTCGATTGTAATGGCGTCCGCCCCGGCGTCGATGGAGTTTTCCGTGAGCTCCTTTATAACGGAGCCGGGCCGCTCCACCACCTCCCCGGCGGCGATGAGATCCGCCAGATGGGGGGACAGTTTTTTTATTTTTGCCATAGTATCATCCTGTTTGTAATGTGATGTGTGGGTGGTTTATTGTTTTTGCCGCACCTGGTAGGGGCGGGCCTCCGCGCCCGCCCGCCTTTAACGGTTTTTGCCGCGTTCGGTTGATTTCGCCGCCCCTTCATGGCGTATGCGGTTGTTTTGGTGCGGTGTCTCGCGGGCGGATGTGGGCATCCGCCCCTACGTTTTGTGTCGCAGATTATCCTTCTATTGCCCATGCGTCCTTTGTCCAAATCTGCGCCGTCGGCGGGCGGGCGCGGAGGCCCGCCGCTACATGGGCACGGCGGTTATTCGTACCCGCCTGTAAAAACGCACGCACCCGTAGGGGCGATCATTGATCGCCCGCTTTTAATAACATTTTTTAATTCCCCGAATTAAAAAATACCTCAATTTTCATTTCCCATTTTTCATTTACACCGTTTCCCCGTACAGCGCCCAGGTATTGCTGTCGGTAATGCGGACTTCCGCGAAGGAACCCACCAGGCTGTCGGGGCCCTTCAGGTGCACAAGGCGTCCGCCGTTTGTCCGGGAGGACAGGGGGTACTCCGGGTTGCCGGTGAACCCGTCCACCAGGACCCGCCGTACAGACCCCACGTATGACGCGTGCTTTTCGGCGCTGATCCTGTTCTGGAGCTCCAGCAACCTGTCGAACCTGACCTGCTTCTCCTCCCTTGTAAAGGGATCCTCCATCTCCGCCGCCGGGGTGCCGGGACGGGGTGAGAAAATAAACGTAAACAGTGCGTCGAACCTGACGGTCTCGATAAGGCTCAGCGTGTCCCCGAACTCCTCGTCGGTCTCGCCGGGGAAGCCCACGATAACGTCACTGGTGAGCACCACGTCGGGGATGTACTGCCGGGCGAGCTCCACAAGTCTCAGGTAACCTGCCCTGTCGTAATGCCTGTTCATCACCCTGAGGACCCGGTCATTACCCGCCTGGAAGGGCAGGTGGATGTGGTGGGCCGCCTTTTCGCAGTCGGCTATGGTCTTAAACAGCTTTTCACCCGCGTCCTTTGGGTGGCTGGTCATGAATCTTATGAGGAAATCCCCGGGAATGTCGTTTATTCTGCGGATAATGTCGGAAAAATCCACGTTTTCGTCCAGATCCTTGCCGTAGGAGTTGACGTTCTGGCCCAGAAGCGTTATGTCCTTCACGCCCTCGGAGATGAGCTTTTTCGCGTCCTCCACAATGATCTCCGGGCTGCGGCTCCGCTCTCTTCCACGGACGTAGGGGACGATGCAGTAGGAGCAGAAGTTGTTGCAGCCGTACATGATGGACAGCCACGCCTTCACGGTGCCGTCCCTTTTCGACGGCACGCCCTCGGCGATGATGCCGTCGGAGGCCTCGGTGGAAAACACACGCTTCCGCCCGTCCAATATGCTGTACAGGAACTCCGGGAACCGCCACAGAACGTGGGGGCCGAAAACCATATCCACATGGCGGAAGGATCGCTTCACCCGCTCCGCAACACCGGGGCGCTGGGCCATGCAGCCGCAGAGAGCGATGATCACATCGGGCTTTGCCCGCTTTATGTGTGTCAGGGCGCCCAGATTGCCGAAAACGCGCTTTTCCGCGTGCTCCCTGACGGCGCAGGTGTTTATGACGATCACATCGGCGTCCTTTTCGCTGTCGGTGAAATCGTAGCCCATTTCCGATAGCATGCCCCGGAGCTTTTCGCTGTCCGCTACGTTCTGCTGACAGCCGTATGTATCGATAAACGCCAGGGGCTTATTGTCAAGGCGGGTGTTTATCTCCCGCACCTTTCTCATTATTTCCTTCTGCCCGCTGAGCTCTTTCTCTGTTATCTGTCTTACGTTGTTCTTCATATTTACCTGCTTTGAATGTTATTATTGTTGTTGTATAGGACTATAATACCTTTTTATCGTAATCATTTCAGCCGCTCATTGCGGTGATCCTCGAATTGCTATACTATTGCCAGTGCGTCCGTTATCCGAATCGTCGCCGACGGCAGGCGATCAATGATCGCCCCTCCGGGTGCGGTGATAACCGGCACAGGGGCGGGCGCGGAGGCCCGCCGCTACGGGTGCGGAGATTTAAATCAAACGCG
>JAFRUW010000072.1 GCA_017438675.1 Oscillospiraceae bacterium
ATATCGTCATGACAGCGAAGGTAGTTTAAGAACGTGTATTCCCCCGGAAGTGCAAACACCTGCTCAAGCTGATGCTCAAGAAGCCGCGTGTCCTTTGTTGCCACGGTATGCCATGTGCTGGCCATGGTGGTCACGTTGTAAAGCATGTGGCATTCCGGTTTTTCCACCGTTCCGAAGTAGGGTACCACCTTTGAGGGCTCCATGACCACCTCGCCGAGAAGCAGTACGCCGGGGCAGACGATCTCGCACACCATGCGCATTATCCTCACAAGGGTGTGCACCTGCTTAAGATTGCGGCAGGAAGTGCCCAGCTCCTTCCAGATATAGGGCACCGCGTCAAGACGAATAATATCAACTCCGTTGTTGGCCAGATTCAGCATGTTGTCCGTCATGTCGTTGAACACCACGGGGTTGCGGTAGTTGAGGTCCCACTGGAAGGGATAGAAGCAGGTCATAACAACCTTGCCCGCTTCCTCACACCATGTGAAGTTACCGGGAGCCGTTGTGGGAAACACCTGAGGCACCGTCTTTTCGAACTCGTTGGGGATTTCCCAGTCGTTAAAGAAGAAATACCTGTCCTGATACTCCTTTTCTCCTGCTCTTGCCCGCCTTGCCCACTCATGCTCCTCGCTGGTGTGGTTCATGACAAAGTCGAGGCAGACGGCAATTCCCCTTTCATGGCAATCCTCCGCAAGCTCGGCAAGATCCTCCATTGTACCCAGCTCCGGCTGAACCTTACGGAAATCGGAAACGGCATAGCCGCCGTCGCTTTTATCCGCCGGGCTCTCCAGAAGAGGCATGAGATGGAGGTAATTCACCCCGCAGTCCTCGATATACGGCAGCTTTTCACGGACGCCTTTAAGCGTTCCCCCGAATGCCTTTACGTACATGAGCATACCCACAAGCTTGTGACCCTTGTACCAGTCGGGATGCTTTTCCCTGTCAGAGTCAAGCTTTTTAAGGGAATCCGATCTTGCCTCATATGCCTTGTAAATCATCCCGCAGAAGTAGTCATAGGCCGCGGTGTCGCCGTTATAGAGCTCCATGTACAGCCATTTAAGCTCATCCTCCCGGCGCATAAATCTCTCTTTGAAGACATGATCCCAGGATTGTCTGTCCATATTGTTACCCCCTGCAAAAACAGCTTTCGACACTGCAACAGTATATTTATATTATTATACATTACAGCAGGCGTGTTTTCAATATAAATCGAAATAAACCATATTAATTCTCTGTTCAGTGAATAAAAACTCATTCATATTTGAGTCACAAATACTCATTCAAAATAAATATAAATATTTGTTGTTTCAGAATAAAATTTGTTGACTGTGATGAATTTCTGATGTATTATTATATCAATTTATAGAAAGGAGTTTGAACCTACCATGGCACTTGATTATCGTAAGTGCGCCGAGGAGATATTCTCTCATCTCGGCGGCAGGGACAACATCATCAGCGCAGCGCACTGCGCAACACGACTCCGCCTGGTCATTGCGGACAACTCAAAGCTCGACACCGCGGCACTGGAAGAAGTGGAAGGCGTTAAAGGCCTTTTCGACTCCAACGGCCAGCTCCAGCTTATCATCGGAACCGGCACGGTCAACAAGGTCTACGAGGAGTTCCTCAATGTTACCGGAATGACCGCCGCCACAAAGGACGATGTCAAAGCAGCGGCGGCACCCAAAATGCCCTGGTGGAAGAAGCTGCTGAAAACCCCGGGCGACGTTTTCGTCCCCATCCTTCCCGCCATCGTTGCTTCCGGTCTTATGATGGGCCTCGTTGAGGCATTAGGTAAGGCTATCCCAGGCTTCGCATCCTCGGACTGGTACGGCTTCCTTGATATGGTGGCCAACACCGCGTTCGCCCTTCTCCCCGTTCTCGTAGCAATCTCCTCCGCAAGAGTATTCGGCGGAAACATTTTCCTCGGCGCAGTCATAGGTATCATGATGGTTCATCCCGCGCTTATTAACGCCTGGACCGTCGGCACGGCTGAGACAATTCCGACATGGCACCTGCTGTTCTTCAATGTCCCGCAGGTAGGTTATCAGGGTCATGTCATCCCGGTAATACTTGCCGTCTGGATGATGTGCAAGCTTGAGAAGTGGCTGCACAAGCATGTTCCCGAGATGATCGATCTCTTCGTAACTCCTCTCGTAACAGTATTTGTCACCGCGTTCATCACCTTCACGATCATCGGGCCCATCTTCTCCACCATCGAGGGCTGGGTTCTCACCGGTGCACAGTGGCTCATCACCGTGGGTCACGGTATCGGCTCCTTCATCATGGGCGCTATCTATCCGCTTACGGTTGTCATGGGCCTGCACCACATGTACAACGTCATCGAGGCAGGTATGCTTTCAAGCGCCAAGGCGCTCAACACCTGGATGCCCATTGCTTCCGCCGCCAACTTCGCTCAGTTCGGCGCCTGTCTTGCAGTCGCTCTGAAGTGCAGGGGCCAGAAGCTTAAATCCGTGGCATTCCCCTCCTCCCTCTCCGCCTCCCTTGGCATTACCGAGCCCGCTATCTTCGGTGTCAACTTCCGCTTCATGAAGCCCTTTGTATGCGGCATGATCGGCGGCGCCTGCGGTGCTCTCTTCGGCGCTATCACAAAACTGGGCGCCACTACATACGG
>JAFRUW010000073.1 GCA_017438675.1 Oscillospiraceae bacterium
CATATTGTGCATATACGATAGTGCGCCATCCCTGAACCTTAACAGTCTCTGCGTCTAATGTCCGCTGAACGCTCCTGCTCTGTTATTATAGATTTGCGCTCATTTGGCGGGCGCGGAGGCCCGCCGCTACACGGGCATGGCGGTTATCCGAACGCGCATGTAAATACGCACTCATCCGTAGGGGCGATCATTGATCGCCCGCTTTTGAATTCATTTTTTAATTCCCATTTTCAATTGTTCATCAAAAAAACCGCCCGAAGGCGGTTTTTTACATTATTCTCAGCGGTTCCACGCTGACTGTCCTGCCCGTGTCCGGATCGATCTCAAACAGGGCGCACTCTATTTTGCAGGGACCGGGCGCCGCCTCATATCGGTGGGGCGGATTCCCAAGGAACATGGAAATGCTGTCCTCCGGGCGGACGCCGATTACCGAATTCACGGGGCCGGTCATGCCCAGATCGGTTATATACCCCGTCCCGCCGGGGAACACCGTTGCGTCCGAGGTCTGAACGTGGGTGTGGGTGCCCCACACAGCCGATACTCTGCCGTCCAGATAGTGGGCCATGGCCAGCTTTTCGCTGGTGGCCTCGGCGTGGAAATCCACCAGCGTCACCTTTGTGTTTGTGCTTTTAAGTATCTTATCCGCCTCGAAAAACGGGTTTTCGGTGCCGAAATTCATGCCGCACCGCCCGATGAGGTTTATGACCGTCACCTGGCCGAAATCGGTGTCGTACACACCCCATCCCCGGCCGGGATTCTGGGGCGCGTAATTTGACGGGCGCAGGATGTAGCTGCTGTCGTCCAGAAAGGGGATGATGCTGTTCCTGCCGTAGGTGTGGTTTCCGAGAGTTATAACATCCACGCCGGCGCAGAACATATCCTCCGCCTGACGGGGGGTTATGCCCTTCATGGAGACGTTCTCCCCGTTTGCAACGGTAAACGCAACATTCTTCAGTTTTTTTACGGCTCTGAGCCTGGCGCACAGGAAATCCAGACCGCCCTGCCCGCTTACATCGCCTACCGCAAGAATGTTTACGTTCATTATTACTCCTTAACTATGATCCGCACGGCCCTGTGGTTGTTGACCGCCTCGGCAGTCCGCCAGCTTCCTCCGTTTTCCCCGTCCCTTGTCCACGCCACATCCTCGTCAAAGGTGAATTTCACCTTCGATGAGTGGAGGAAAATGACGTTTTCGTTTGTGTAGTTCCGGGAAAGTATATTGTTGACTATAAGCGTAAGGTTGGCTATATTGTGGGGGTTGCGGACAAGCAGCACCTCAAACAGGCCGTCGTCAAGGCCTACGGCGTCCGGATCCAGCTTCACAAGACCGGCAACGGAGGTGGAATTGCACACGCCGCCGAAGATGAAGTCACCTTCCACGGTACCCCCGTCATGCTCCACCACGGCATGATACGCCGTGATTTTGGGCAGGCTTGCCATTCCCTCAAGAACGTAGGCCAGATGGCCGAGAGCCTTCTTCGCGTCCTGGGAGGTGGCATAGCTCACCTTTGTGAAGGCGCCGAAGGCGGCGATATAGGCGAAATTCTTGTCGTTAAAGCTTCCCACGTCCAGATATACCGGCTGCCCGTTTACAATATCCTCTGCCGCCTGTTTGGGATGGCGGTTGAGCTTCATGCTTGTGGCCACATCGTTCGCCGTACCAAGCGGGATATAGCCCACTGCGGGCCGCTCCTCTTCGGGAAGCTGCATAATGCCGGAAATGACCTCGCTGAGCGTGCCGTCCCCGCCGATGCAGGCGACAACGGGATACCCGCCGCCGTGATCTCTGGCAAGCTCCACGGCATGACCGGCGTAGTTGGTGGAATACACCATCGTACCGTATCCGGCCTCACTGAATACCTTTATTACGTCCATCAGGCAGTTTTTCGCCTGACCTTTGCCCGCCATGGGATTTACGACGAGCATTATCCTTTTGTCCATAGCGCCCCCCGGGAATACAAAAACCGATATCTGCCGATCTTATACCAATCTTACTCTGATTACTCCGTTGATAGAGGCCACTGCGTCCAGAATACCGTCGGGGGTCTCGTTCATGTCGATGATAGTATATGCGTTCTTCATGCCCTTATTGCCGGCGTTTACCATGTTCTCGATGTTCACGCCCTGGGTGGAAATCAGCTCTGTGATCTTGGCAAGGACATTGGGAATGTTCTGATGGATAACGCAGAGTCTGGGATCGCCGTTTCTGGGCATAACGGCGGAAGGCATGTTGACGGAATTATTGATGTTGCCGTTTTCGATATAATCCCTTGCCTCCCGGGCAGCCATGATGGCGCAGTTGTCCTCACTCTCGGGAGTGGAGGCGCCCAGATGGGGCATTGCGATGGTGTTCACTGCCTTTGCTGTCTTGCCGTTGGGGAAGTCGGTGACGTACTTTGCCACCTTGCCGCTCTCAAGGGCGGCGATGAGATCGTCGTCGTTCACCAGCTCGCCGCGGGCAAGGTTGATGATGCGGACGCCGTCCTTCATCTTTGCGATGGTCTCCGCGTTGATGAAGCCTCTTGTGGAGGCGATGCAGGGAACGTGGAGGGTGATATAGTCGCAGTTTGCGTAGATCTCATCCATCTCGGTTGCGTGGATGACGTTGCTGTTAAGATGCCATGCGGCGTCAACAGACAGGTAGGGGTCATAGCCGTAAACCTTCATGCCGAGATGTGTGGCGGCGTTTGCGATCTTGGCGCCGATTGCGCCGAGGCCGATTACGCCCAGGCCCTTGCCCTTCAGCTCGGGGCCAACGAACTTACTCTTGCCCTTTTCCACCATGGGAGCCACCTGATCGCCCTCGTCGGCAATTGTCTTTACCCACTCGATGCCGCCGATAACGTCACGGGAGGCGATGAGCAGAGCGCAGAGCGCCAGCTCCTTTACAGCCTCGGCGTTGGCGCCGGGGGTGTTGAAGACCACGATGCCGTTTTCGGTGCATCTGTCAACAGGGATGTTGTTCACGCCTGCGCCGGCTCTTGCGATGCAGAGGAGGTTGGAGCCGAACTCCATGTCGTGGAGCTTTGCGGAGCGGACAAGGATACCCTCGGGGTTTTCCTCGTTGTCGGAAATGGTGTACTTCGCGGGGTCGAGCTTCTTGAGGCCCACCTGTGCGATCTTGTTCATGGTCTTTATGCTGTACATGGCTGAAATTCCTTTCTGATACTTTACTGAATGCGGAAATCTCCGAATTATTATTCTGATGCTTTGTTTTAAAAGCTGTTTTTTTGTTTGTAATGCCTTCGTTTTTTAATCTGTTCACCGCTCATGCCGCGGGGCACCCCATTTCTGTTTCGCCAGAAATGGGGGAAAGAGGCGACAAAAGGACAACGGCTTTTTATGCCGTTTTCCTTTTGAATCCTTTCCCTAAAACGCAAATCACAGCCACAGAACAGCTATTGGCGAAAACGTTAATAAGCGTGTCTTATACTGCCTGCGTCTAACTCGCTCAGCCGCTTACTGCGGTGGAGGATTTTGGATTTGCCGCTCGTGGTTGTGGCCTGATGATTGTGCTTCTATCGCGTGTGCATCCGATATCCGAATCTGCGCCGTCGGCGGGCAACACAATGATCGCCCCTACGGGTGCGGCGGGTTAATCAAAAACAAAAATCGGAGCGTGGATAACACGCTCCGAAAAATGTATCACAACAAAACCCTTTCGCCTTTAGCAACGGCGAAAAAGCGAAGCGTCTTACTTATTGTTGATTTCGAAGTCCTTCATGAAAGCGACCAGCTTCTCTACACCTTCAACAGGCATTGCGTTGTAGATGGAGGCTCTCATACCGCCGACTTTTCTGTGGCCCTTCAGATTGGAGAAGCCTGCGGCGATGGATTCCTTGACAAACTTTGCGTCCAGATCCGGGTCAGCGGTGCGGAATGTGACGTTCATGCCGGAACGGGCTTCCTTATCGGCGCATGCGATAAAGAGCTTGCTCTCGTCCAGATAATTATACAGCATGGAGGAACGCACATCTCTCAGCTTCTGCATACCCTCAAGGCCGCCGTTCTCCTCGATCCACTTCGCGACGAGACCCAGCATATAGATGGTGTAGCAGGGAGGCGTGTTGTACATGGAATCCTTGTCGATCATGGTCTGATAGTTCATGATTGTCGGCGTGATGGGAAGCTCCTTACCGGCAAGAGCCTTGTCGATGATAACGAGGGCCATGCCCGCGGGAGCCATGTTCTTCTGAACACCGGCAAAGATAATGCCGAATTTGGACACGTCGATGGGACGGGAAGCGATGTTGGAGGACATATCGCAGACTACGGGAACACCGTTTGTCTCGGGGACATACTGCCACTCGGTGCCGTAGATGGTGTTGTTTGCGCAGTAATAGAAGTAGGAAGCGTCATCGGACAGCTTCAGGTCTGCCTGACCGGGGATATATGTGTTGTTTCTGTCCTCGGTGTTGGCGGCCACGTTGACTTCACCGTACTTCTTTGCCTCTTTGGCGGCAAGATTCGCGAAGTTGCCGGTGATGGCGTAGTCGGCCTTGCCGGTCTTTCCGATGAGGTTCAGGGGAGCTGCCGCGAACTGGAAGGTTGCGCCGCCCTGCATGAACAGGATCTCATGTGTATCGGGGACATTCAGGATGCGCTTGACGCCTGCCTTGGTCTCGTCGAAAATCTCCTGATAAACCTTGCTTCTGTGGCTCATCTCCATAACGGACATACCGCTGCCGTTATAGTTGGTCATTTCGGAAGCGGCCTTTTCCAGAACGGAAAGGGGAAGCATGGAAGGTCCTGCGGAAAAATTATAAATTCTGTCGTTTGCCATTTTTTACACCCACTTTTTGGTTTTTAATACAGTATTAATTATAAAACAATGTATTTAAATTCACAAGATGACATTACCCAAAAGTTTACCGCCTTTTGCGGCAAATATTTGTACATTTTTCACCTTATTGCGGTATCCCGTGCCTGCGGTCTCCACCTCGCAGTAGTTCATGCTGGGTCCGCGGCTGAGGCCGTTCTCCTCTGTTTCAAACAGCACGCTCTGTACCGTTCCCACGCACTCTTCAAGGAAACGCCCCTCCATTTCGGCTGCAGCCTGCGCCGCCCGGCGGGCTCTTTCATGCTTTGTCTCCTTTGTTGCCTGATCCGGCATATCCGCC
>JAFRUW010000074.1 GCA_017438675.1 Oscillospiraceae bacterium
AGGAGGCAGATATGGAACAGTCATACAGCGTAAAACTCAAAACTCTTGTGGAAGAAACTGACCTGAAGGTAATATTTGCCTCCACCGATTATGAAACACTTCTGATTTCCACCGACACCCTGAACCGCCCCGGCATGCAGCTTGCCGGGTATTACGGCTACTTCGTGCCCGACAGGATACAGCTCATAGGCAAGATCGAAACAACGTATCTGAACGGCTTTCCCATGGAGGAGCGGCTGCGGCGTTATGAGGAGCTTCTTTCAAGAAAGATACCGGCCCTTGTCTTCTGTCACGGAATGCTGCCCAGTCCGGAACTCATCGGGCTTGCCCGAAAATATGACGTGACCATCCTGGGCTCCGAAATCGACACCTTTGAGCTTCTGGCCATACTCATCACCCACCTGAAGGAGTATCTGGCACCGAGGATCACCCGCCACGGCGTTTTTGTCGAGGTATACGGCGAGGGCCTGTTCCTCACGGGTGAGAGCGGCGTTGGAAAGAGCGAGGCGGCTATCGAGCTCATAAAGCGCGGCCACCGCCTTATCGCCGACGACGCCGTAGAGATAAAGCGCATCGACTCCAAGACCCTTGTCGGTTCCGCCCCGGACCTCATAAGGTATTATATCGAGCTTCGCGGCATAGGCATTGTTGACGTGCGGCGCACCTTCGGCAGCGGCGCCATAAAGGAGAGCGAGCACATCGATCTCGTCATAAACATCGAGTCCTGGAAGGAGGGCTCCAGCTATGACCGTCTCGGCACCGAGAGCATGGAAACAACGATCCTCGGAGTAAAGGTGCCCTATATCACCATTCCCATAAAGCCCGGCAGAAACCTGGCTGTCATACTTGAGGTCGCCGCCATGAACAACAGGCAGAAGAAGATGGGCTATAACTCCGCTCAGGAGTTTACCGACAGGATCAACAGGCATTTCGACGAAAAATTCAAAAGTATGGGAGGAACGTTCTGAGCTCATGGAACTTGTAATAAAAGAATTCTTATCCCGTTTCCCCGAGGCTGAAGTCAGATATGACGAGCCTATGGCGAATCACACATCCTTCAGGATCGGCGGTCCCGTAAAGGCCATGGTGATCCCCCGCTCCGAGGATGAGCTTATATATATACTGACCCTTGCCAAAGAGAGCGGCGTCCGCACTCTGGTCATCGGCAACGGCACAAACCTTCTGGTCAGCGACAAGCCCCTCAACATGCTGGTGATAAAGACCACCGAGGGCTTTGACACCGTTCTGGCGGACGGCTGCGTCCTTCGGGCCGGCTGCGGCATACTGCTGGCGCGGCTTGCGGTATTTGCCCTTAATCAGGGGCTCACCGGTTTTGAGTTCGCCCACGGAATCCCCGGCACTCTTGGCGGGGCTGTGGTTATGAACGGAGGCGCTTACGGCGGCGAGATGAAGCAGGTGGTAACCTCAACCCGCGCCCTCTGCGAGGATCTTGTGATCCGTGAGTTCAAGGGCGGGGAAAACGATTTCGGCTACCGTCACAGCAGGTATTCCGATTCAAAAGACATAGTCCTTTCGGCGGAGATATGCCTTGCCCCCGGCGACCCGGCTGAGATAAAGGCTTTGATGGAGGATCTGGGCGCAAGGCGGCGGAACAGCCAGCCCCTGACCATGCCCAGCGCGGGCAGCTTCTTCAAGCGTCCCGCGGGCGGCTATGCCGGGACGATGATAGACCAGTGCGGCCTCAAAGGGTATTCCGTGGGGGGTGCGCAGGTGTCGGAAAAGCACGCGGGCTTTGTGGTCAACCGGGGCGGCGCCACATTTGAAGACGTTCTGCACCTTATGGGCCACGTTCAGGACGAGGTGTACCACAAGTTCCGCATCATGCTGGAGCCCGAGGTAAGGATAATAAAGTAAGGATGTGTAACATTTATTATTTGTGAAACCGCATAATCTGCAGGTGCGGATCAAGTTATTGAGCACCCAAAACGAAACAACGGCAAACCCCATGTAGTGGCGGGCCGACCTGCCCGCTAAACAAGCGCAAATCCAAAACAACAGATCAGGAGCGTTCAGCGGACGTTAGACGCACAACCTATTAAGGTTTAGGGATACCGTACCTGTGTCTGCGTACAATTAAGTTCACAACCGGAGGAAGCCGCTGTCTGCACCGGGGGTTTCCAAAGGGGGAACGCCTTTGGTTTGCTTTGCATACTTTCTCAAACAAGAAAGTATGTGCCCCGCGGCATGAGCGTGGAGAAGATACTTTATATAGAGTCATTACAACAACACGTAAAAATCCGGCGTTTTATGACCGCCACATCATTACGAGCTAATGATTTAAAAATACAGCATTTCAGGAGATAAAATGGAAGTTGTTATAATATCCGGTCTGTCCGGCGGCGGAAAAAGCAGCGCCGCAGCGATACTGGAGGATCTCAATTACTACTGCGTGGACAATATGCCCGCCGCCCTCATTCCCCGCTTTGCGGAAATCTGCATAGCGGCAGGCGAGGATTATAACCGCACCGCTCTTGTCATCGACGCCAGAGGTCAGCACAGCTTTGAAAAGCTGTTCAATGCTCTTGACGATCTGGAGGAGCTGGGCTGCGCGTACAGGATCCTTTATGTTGAGGCGGAGCCGGAAACTATTATTAAAAGGTATAAGGAAACCCGCCGCCGCCATCCCCTTGACCCGGAGGGCAGGAACATCGGCGAGGCTGTAGCCCGGGAGATCGAGCTCTTAAAGCCTGTGCGCGACCGTGCCGACTTCATTATCGACACCACGGGGCTTACCCTCGGTATGCTCCAGCACAGTATAGTAAAGGACTTCCTCGACGGCGACAACAAATCCATCCACATAACAGTGGAGTCCTTCGGCTACAAGCACGGCATACCCATGGACGCCGACCTTGTTTTTGATGTACGGTTTTTGCCGAATCCGTATTATATTCCTGAGCTTCGGCATCTCCGCGGCTACGATAAGCCCGTGGCGGACTATGTGCTGGAGAACCCGAACACACAGAAGTTCCTGGGATATCTTGAACCCCTTATCGATTACCTCATCCCCAACTTTATCGAAGAGGGCAAGCACTCCATCGTTATATGCATCGGCTGCACCGGCGGCCATCACCGCTCCGTCACCATTGCCGAGGAGCTGAAAAATCACCTCACGGCATCGGGCTGCGATGCTGAGTGCTACCACAGGGATGTCTGATTAATTATGCCCGGAAGGAGGTTGTCATGTCCTTCTCATCTGAAGTAAAAGCCGAACTGTGCAGAGTCCCCATTAACGGGAAGTGCTGCGCCGTGGCGGAGTGCTACGGCATCCTCATGTACGGCAATACCTTTTCAAACTCCATGATAAAGATAATCACCGAATCCCGCCCCTTTGCCAAAAGGCTTCCGAAGCTTTTCAAGGCGGCTTTCGGCTTCTCCCTCCAGCCTCAGGAGGGCTCCTCCGCCTCCGGGAAGCTGATCTTCACCCTCACGGAGCGGGACAAGCTGGACAGGATTTTCGATACCTACGGCTACGACATAAATACCGCCCTGGCTCACCATATTAATTTCGGAGTCCTTGAGGACGACTGCTGCCGCAAAAGCTTTGCAAGAGGGGCGTTTTTAGCCGGAGGCAGCGTTACCGACCCGGAAAAGCGCTACCATCTGGAACTGGTCACAGATCACTACAACGTGAGCCGTGAGGCCTGCGCCATCCTGCCGGAGCTTGGATTCACCCCCAAAACCACCGACAGGAACGGCCACTATATAATCTACTTCAAGCACAGCGACGTGATTGCCGACCTTCTTACCACCATCGGCGCGCCGGTGGCGGCAATGAACATCATAAATGTGAAAATTGAAAAAAACATGACCAACAGCGTGAACCGGAAGGTAAACTGCGATACGGCGAACGTGTCAAAGACCGTGGACGCCGCCCAGCAGCAGATCGATGCCATAAAAAAGCTCACGGCATCCGGCAAGCTCAGCGAGCTCCCTCCAAAGCTTCGGGAAACGGCGCGGCTCAGGCGGGAGTACCCGGAGCTGAGTTTACGCGAACTGGCGGAGCTTACCGACCCGCCGGTCACAAAGTCATGCCTCAATCACCGGCTCCGGAAGTTAGTGGAGCTGGGTTCGGAATAAACAGGAGAATCCCATGTCATTCGTTCATCTTCATGTCCATACAGAGTACAGCCTTCTTGACGGCGCATGCCATATAAGAGGGCTTATTCCCCGTGTGAAGGAGCTGGGTCAGACGGCTGTCGCCATCACCGATCACGGGGTCATGTACGGTGCGGTGAATTTTTATAAGGAAGCGAAAAAGGAGGGCGTGAAGCCCATCATAGGCTGCGAGGTCTATGTGGCGAAGGAGAGCCGACTTAGCAGAAACGGTGCGGACTCCAACCATCTCGTGCTGCTGTGCAAAAACGAGCAGGGCTACCGCAACCTCTGCCATCTTGTGAGCCTTGCCTTTACCGAGGGCTTTTACGTGAAGCCGAGGATCGACATGGAGCTTCTCAAAAAGAACTCCGACGGCCTCATAGCCCTCAGCGCATGTCTCGGCGGGGCAGTCCCCCAGGCAATACTCGCGGGAGACTACGATACGGCGAAGAAAACGGCCCTTGAAATGGACAGGCTCTTCGGCCGGGGCTCCTACTATCTTGAGCTTCAGGATCACGGCATGCCCGAGCAGAAGACCGTAAACCCGGCGCTTAAACGGATCCACGAGGAAACTGGCATCCCCCTTGTGGTCACAAACGACGCCCACTATCTCACCCGGGAGGACTCTGATGCCCAGGATGTACTCATGTGCATACAGACCGGAAAGACGGTTTTCGACGAAAACCGCATGAAGTTCAGTTCCGACGACTATTATATAAAGTCCGAGGAAGAGCTTCGGGAGCTGTTCCCCGACTGCCCCGAGGCCTTTGAAAACACCGTAAAGATCGCGGACATGTGCAATGTGGAGTTTGAATTCGGCCACTATCACCTGCCACGGTTCGACGTTCCCGAGGGAAAAACCGCCTCAGGCTACCTGCGGGAGCTCTGCGATCAGGGCTTTGAGAAAAAGTACGGAAAGGACGAAAACGTCAGAAAACAGCTTGAATATGAGCTGAACATGATCGAAAAGATGGGGTTTGTGGACTACTTCCTCATCGTTTCGGACTTTACCGCCTACGCCAAGAGCCACGGCATCCCCGTAGGCCCCGGAAGAGGCTCCGCCGCGGGAAGCGTGGTCTCCTACTGCCTCGGCATCACCGATGTGGACCCCATAAAATACAGCCTCTACTTTGAGCGCTTTTTAAACCCCGAGCGCGTCAGCATGCCGGATATAGATATGGACTTCTGCGAGCGCAGGAGAAGCGAGGTCATCGACTACGTAAAGCGCAAGTACGGCGCGGATCATGTGGCCCAGATCGTCACCTTCAACACGCTTAAGGCGAAAAACGCCGTCCGCAGCGTGTCGAAGGCGTTGAACCTCACCTTCAGCGAGGAAAACGAGCTGGCCAAAACAATACCCAACGTGCTGAACATCACCATAAAGCAGGCGCTGGAAACATCGAAGCAGCTTCAGGAGATGTACAGCGGGGACGACAGGATAAAGCGGGTCATCGACACCGCCATGGCGCTGGAAAACATGCCCAAGGACTCCGGCACCCACGCGGCGGGAGTGGTCATCACCAAGGACCCGGTCTACGATTACGTACCCCTCACCCTGAGCAAAAAGGACAATTCCATCGCCACCCAGTACGTCATGACCACGCTGGAGGAGCTGGGACTTCTGAAAATGGACTTCCTGGGTCTCAGGAACCTGACGGTCATTGACGACGCGGTGAAGACCATAAAAAAGCGCGTCCCTGATTTCAGCATCAGCGCCGTCCCCGACGACGACGAGGCAACCTACGCCATGCTGTCGGCCGGCAGCACGGCGGGGGTGTTCCAGATGGAATCCGTCGGCATCACCTCTGTCTGCACAGGCATGCAGCCCCACAGCATCGAGGATATAACGGCTATCATCGCTCTTTACCGTCCCGGCCCCATGGATTCCATACCGAGATTCATCCGCTCCAAGCACAACCCCCAGGAGATCACATACAAGCATCCCGCTCTCCGGCCAATCCTGGAGGTCACCTACGGGTGCATCGTGTATCAGGAGCAGCTAATTGAGATATACCGCAGCCTGGGAGGGTTCTCTCTCGGTCAGGCGGACATGATCCGCCGGGCCATGTCAAAGAAGAAGCAGGCGGAAATCGTGAAGGAGCGCAGGGCCTTCGTCTTCGGCGACCCGGAGCGGAACATCCCCGGCGCCGTAAAAAACGGCATACCGGAGGACACCGCCGGAAGCATTTACGACGAGATACTTGACTTTGCAAACTACGCCTTCAACAAAGCCCATGCCGTATCCTACGCCATAGTCTCCTATCAGACGGCGTACCTGAAGTGCCACTATCCCAGAGAATACATGGCGGCCCTTATGAGCAGTATCCTGGATCTCCCGGAAAAGGTGGCGGAATATACCTCCGTGTGCAAGGATATGGGCATAAATATCCTGCCTCCGGACATAAACGAATCCGAGGACGGCTTTACCGTCTCCGGCGACAATATCCGCTACGGCCTTGTTGCCGTCAAAAACATAGGCCGGGGCTTCATCCGCTCCCTTATGGCGGAGCGTGAACGGGGCGGAAAGTTCACCGCCTTCGATGAGTTCTGCGACCGCATGTACGGCATCGACCTCAACAAGCGGGCAGTGGAAAACCTCATACGCTGCGGCGCCTTCGACAGCCTCGGTTTTAAGCGCAGTCAGCTTATAAAGGTCTGCGGAACGGTCATAGAGAGCATCGGCGAGACAAAGCGGAAGAACCTTGCGGGTCAGCTTGATCTCTTCGGTATGCCCGCTGACGATGGCGCTCCCGTGAGACCTGCTCTGAAGCTGCCGGATATACCGGAGTTTTCCAAAAGCGAGCTCATGCGGATGGAGCACGAGGTAACTGGTCTTTACCTCACCGGCCACCCTCTGGACGAATACCGCTCTGCCCTCAAAACCTACGGCGCGGTACCCATCGGCAAGATGCTCACCGACATTGAGGAAAACGGCCCGGGTTCAAAATATCAGGACGATATGACCGTAACTGTGGCGGGCATACTGACGCAGGTCAGGACAAGGCCCACCAAAAACAACTCCCTGATGAGCTATCTCACTCTGGACGACGGTACCGGCTCCATGGAGCTTCTGGCCTTCCAGAGAGTGCTGGACGCAAGCGGAGGCTACATAAGCGAAAACAGCGCCGTCGTCATAACCGGCAGGCTGTCGGTGAGGGACGACAAGGAGCCCCAGATAGTTGCGGAGGCAGTCCGTCCCCTGTCCGATTTCAAGCCTGCGGCTGAGGAGCAGCGAGCGGAACCGAAGAAGCTGTATGTCCGCATGCCGTCAGCTACCCATCCGGCTTACGAGCGTCTGAAGCTCATTCTTATAATGTTCCCCGGTTCGGAGCAGATGGTGGTTTATTTTAACGACACAAAGAAGCGCGTGGGCGCGAAATGTGTCATCCATGAAGCCCTTGTTGAAGAGCTTCGCGAAATGCTTGGCAGCGATAATGTAGTAGTAAAATGATCAGGAGGTAGAAAAATGTCCAAAACCAAACTTATTTCCCTGCTTGCCGCCGTGTTCGTCATCATCATCGGTGTGGCGCTGATTCTCGCGCCGGTTCAAAGTCTTGCCGGAGCCATAAGGATCATCGGCATAATATTCATCGTCCTCGGCGCCGTCGGCGCAGTATCCTACCTGTGGCTGGGTGTGAACAGCGTTCCGGTTCTCATCATCTCCATACTGGCCGTCATTATCGGCGTCATCTTCGCGGCCCGGCCATATAATATGGTGAGCCTGATCCATGTTTTTGCCGGTATAATCATTGCGCTGAACGGCATTGTCAACCTCATGGGCGCCTTCAACCTCAAAAGTCAGAACACAAGGCGCTGGAAGGCCGCCGTGATTATGTCCGCTCTGGCAATCGTCCTGGGCGTCATCATCATCACGAAGCCCATTGCCGCCGCCGCGACCCTTGTCCGCGTCATCGGCATCATCGTGCTCTACAACGGCTTCACCAGCCTTATGATCGCCCTCAAATCCTGATACTTACCTAAAACTCCGCCCGCCGAAGGCTGCTGCCTTCGGCGGGCATTTTCAGTGTTAATACTCCTCCGCTTCTCATATTATAAAGTAATGTATAGTATGGGGAGTGGTGTACTACGCTTAACAGTATTGAAGAACGCGCCTGTGAGCTTGCACTGTACATAATCGAGAACAGGGCCACCGTCAGGGATGCCGCACGGCACTTTTCGATATCCAAATCCACCGTCCACAAGGATATAAGTTCCCGGCTGAAAACAGTAAACCCCGCCCTTTACGCCGGGGTCAAGGAGGTGCTTGACGTAAACAAGGCCGAGCGCCACATCCGCGGCGGCCTCGCCACAAGAAGAAAGTACAAGGGGTACTGACGCAAAAACGGCGGGCGGAGGCCCGCCGCTGCGGGTGCAAATAAATACTATCCCGCAAAAAGCGGTCACTGATGTGACCGCTTTTTGCGCAGCTTCCGCTTATATCGTTCCTGTTACTGTCAGGACGCTGACTCCGGGATTTGTGATTATCACGCCGGTCTCCGGGTCCTGGGTGAAGGTCGCCGCCGGAACGGTAATCTGCCCCGGGATCGTCACGAACTCACCTGTCGTCCGGTCGTAGGTGTAATTCGTGCCCTCTGCCCATGCCTCCCCGTTGAAGGTGACAGTCAGATCGCTGAGTACCGGATCGAACACATCCGTCACGGTGACTTCATCCTCCGCGTCTGCCTCGGTGTTCCCGGAGTTCTGGATAACAAAGGTAT
>JAFRUW010000075.1 GCA_017438675.1 Oscillospiraceae bacterium
CCTATGACGGTATCGGCGTCTGCCTGAAGCACTTCTGGGGCAACGAGCAGGAGGACAACCGTGACGCTCTGAACAACGTCATCGGCGAGCGTGCAGCCCGTGAGATCTACCTGAAGCAGTTTGAGATCGCTGTCCGTCTGGCACAGCCTCAGACAATGATGAACTGCTACAATGAGAACAACGGCTGGCCCGGTTCCGATTCCTGGGATTGCAACGAAGACGTACTCCGCGGCGAGTGGGGCTTCAAGGGCTACGTTATGACCGACTGGGGCGGCGGCCAGTCCACCGCATTCGTTGCAAAGCACGGCGGCTGTGACATGGTCATGCCCGGCGGCGACGCAAACGTGATCCTCAGCGGCTACGCAGCATACGATCCCGCAAATCCCGAGGCCGATCTGTACAACAAGATCTGCCTGGGCGATATCCAGAAGTCCGCTCTGAGAATCCTCCAGGTTGACCTCCTCTCCCAGGATATGGAGAAGATTATGGCTGACCTCGGCGAAGAGTACACTGCAGGTTCCTACTCCGCAAACAACAACGCTCCTCTGGCAACAGGCTACGCACCTGTTGAAAAGAGCGAGGTATCCAATGTGGGTATCGTTGCTGAGAAGGTCACAGCCGACTCCAAGGTCGACAAGACCGTTGAGGCAAAGGTCGTATACAACGGCGAGGCTGACCTCACAACAGTCAGACTGATCGTTAAGTGCGATGTTCCCATCGAATCCGTTGAGGCTCTGGGCGACAACTCCATCGAGTTCAACCCCGCAAACGGCAAGGTCATCGTTTACGCAGCAGACGGTTCCGCAATTGCAGACGAGCTGTTCAAGATCAACTTCAAGATTGACAAGTGGTACAAGAGCGGCGAGTATCCCATCGACCTGTCCCTCATCGAGGCAACAGACGCTGAAGTTGAAGACGTAGACGCAGTTGTAGTTGACGGCGCGATCATCTTCGACAACACACCGCTTAAGGGCGACGTCGATGACGACGGCATCATCTGCAACAAGGATCTGATCCTCATTGCACGTTACCTTGTAAAGCTTATCGACTTCAACGAAAAGCAGAAGATAGCCGCGGACTATAACGAAAACGGCGAAATCAACAACGCTGATCTTATTCTCATCGCAAGACACATTGTCGGCGACTGCCCCCCGGAGTATGCTGAATAAGCATCCGGCAGTTAAATAAAAACCAAGTTTAATACCGAATCCCAGACTCCGGCTGTAGAAATACAGCCGGGGTCTTTTTTGCTGAATGTTTTATGCGCCGCCAGCGGGTTTTTGTAAAACACAGTCTTGATGATCAAAGGAAATGGTGCTATAATACTTATTGTGCTCGATCCAATGGTTTTTCCCAATCGGTTTTCGTAACGGATTGCGGAAAAGCAGGGGCCGCGATTAATATGTTTTGCAAAGAAGGAGAATGAACAATGAAAAAGCTTTTGGCAATGCTGCTGGCTGTTATTATGGTTGCCGCGATGACAGCCCTTCCTGTCACCGCTCTTGCCGATGACGAGCCTGCACCTGTTGGAGAGGAACCTGTCCCCGCTGAGGAATTGCCTGTAACGGTCGAGTGTGATTCCGTAACGGTTGACAACGACAGCGGAAAAGATGTGTCCGTAAACCTCAGGTACACCGGCACGGAACTCATATCCTCATTCAGGTTCAAAGTGAACTGCGATGTCCCGTTAAAGGATGTTTACAGCGATCTTAATGTTCAGTTCAATCCCGAGGAGGGTCTGGTAATTATCTGGGCGGACGACGGCGCGTCATTCGGAGCGTGCACGCTTTGTTCCATGGTTTTCGAGATCACCGGCCTCTACGAGAAGGGCACATATCCCATCGGGATCGAGCTGGTTGACGTTACTGCCGCCTCCGCACTGCCGACAACGCTTAAAGCTTCTGACGGCGAGCTTATTATCAACAAGGATCCCCTCATGGGCGATGTGGATTTCGACGGCGACGTTGACAACACCGACCTTATCCGCGTGGCGCGCTTTATCGTAAAGATGGTGGAGTTTACTCCCAGACAGGTTTATGTTGGCGATATGGATCACAGCGGCGAGATCACCAATTCCGACCTTATTACCATTGCGAGGATCATTGTCGGCCTTGCATGACAGGCGGCAAATCAGACAGTGTGACATAAAAAAGAGGCAGCAAAAAGCTGCCTCTTTTTTTGTCAGTTATTCTTTTCGAGTTCAAGAAGGAATCGTTTCATGTCCAAACCGTATGCGTATCCGCCCGGGCCGCCGGACGCCACTACCCTGTGACATGGAATAAGGATGGGCAGGGGATTGGAGTGCATTGCGCCGCCCACCGCCCGGTATGCTTTGGGATGACCGCAGAGAACCGCAAGCTCACCGTAGGTGACAGTTTCACCGTAGGGCACTGAGCGCAGCGCTTCCCACACGGCTGTCTGAAACGGGGTGCCGGAGGGCTTTACGGGCAGGGCAAAGGATTTGCGTAATCCGGACAGATATTCCGTGATCTGACGCTCCGCAGCGGCAAAAACCTCCCGGGAGCAGTTATTTACCGAAGGAGCCGATCCTCCGGTAAAGATCCTCAGTGAGGTGAGAAACGTTCCGTCACCCGTCAGAAGGATGATGCCGATGGGGGAGCGGAAGGAGTATTCCATATCAGAAGTTGAAGTTGAGACCGCCCAGATTGCCGGTTATGCTGGTCATACCCTGGCTCATGGCAGTTTCCGCCTTGCGGAGCGCCTCGTTCACAGCGGCCACGATCATGTCGCTGAGCATTTCCACATCCTCGGGATCAACGGCCTCGGGGTTGATATCCAGGCTCAGAAGCTCACGCTTGCCGTTGACTGAGGCCTTGACCATGCCGCCGCCTGCGGAGGACGTAAATGTCTGGGATTCGATCTCTTCCTGTGCCTTCAGCATGTCCTGCTGCATTTTCTGTGCCTGACGGATCATGTTCATATTCATTCCGCCGCCGAAAGAATTGTTGCCTTTAAAACCGCCTTTTGCCATTATAACGCATTCCTTTCATTAAAAGATGTATGATGTATATGGTCATTCGAATTTGATGTTTCCGAATTTTCTCAGGTTGTCAAGCTTGTCGGTTCCCGGTGCGTCGGATGCTTTATCCGTTATTGTAACCCGGGTCTGAACGCCCATGACCTTTGTGGCCGCCGCTTCCAGCATGGAGAGATTGTCGGGGCGGTTGAGAAGGATATATACAAAGCCGGGACCGGTGTTTACGGTTATCTGCCCGTCACCGAATATGGGGGTAAAGCCGTTTAAGAGGCCTGCCTTTGCGGGATCGATCTCGCCCAGTATTTGCCTCCATTTAACGTCATTGCCGGTGCTTTCGGGAGATGTGTCTTCCAAAGCGGGTTCTTCATCTGCCTCGGGAGAGGGAGCTTCCTCCGGTTCCTCAATGTCGGGTTCGCAAACCACTTCGTCCGGCTCAACATCCTCGATAGCTTCCGGTTCGGAAAGCTTCTCCGCGGGGGCGGGCGCCGCTGCGACAACACCGTTTGCGATCCTGTCCTCAAGGACGGATATACGGGCGGCAAGAGCCTCCGTATCGGTAAACAGGTTCTCGTTAGTGAGCCGGATAAGACACAGCTCAGCGGATGTGCGGCGATCCGGGGAACGGTCAAGCTCCGTAAGGGCGGTCTGGAGGGTTTTCATACACCAGACAAGTTTCTCCGTCGGTATCCTGTAGCCTCGCAGCATGCTTAACGGGAACGTGCCGCTTATAAGCGATTCGCCGCTCTTTGACGCCATGCGCATCACCATGATGTCCCTCATCATGGAGGACAGCTCGTTTAACACGCCGCCGGGGTCTTTGCCGGCCATGTAGAGCCCGTCAAGTATCTCAAGAGCCGAGGAGGTATCGCGCTTTTCAACGCATTTCAGAAGCTTTGAGGTCTCCTCCGCGCCGGAAAGGCCGATGCAGGATATGACCTGGGCCTCGTCTATGCGCTGTGCGGAGCGGCACTGATCCATAAGGGAAAGGCCGTCGCGCATGGAGCCGTCCGCCAGCCGGGCGAGCATCATGGAGGCTTCCTTCGTAAGGTCAATGCCTTCCTGTTCCGCCACGTAGTCCAGTCTTTGTGAGATATCCTCCGCCGTGATGCGTTTAAAGGAGAAGCGCTGGCATCTGGACAGGATGGTTGCGGGTACCTTGTGAAGCTCGGTGGTGGCGAGGATGAATATCAGGTGCTCGGGAGGCTCCTCGAGAATTTTCAGCAGAGCGTTGAAGGCGGCGGTGGAGAGCATGTGGACCTCGTCCACGATATAAACCCTCTTTTTGACCTCCGAAGGGGTATAGACCGCCTCGTCCCTGATGGCGCGGATGTTCTCCACACCGTTGTTGGAGGCCGCGTCCAACTCCACAACGTCGAGAATGGAGCCGGTGTTGATGCCTAAGCATGAAGGGCAGGCATTGCAGGGGTTGCCGTCCACCGGGTGATGACAGTTCACCGCCTTGGAAAGGATCTTGGCGCAGGTGGTCTTGCCGGTGCCGCGGGTACCTACAAAAAGATAGGCGTGGGACAGACGGCCCATAAGCACCTGATTCCTCAGGGTGCTTGTTATATGCTCCTGACCGATGACATCGTCAAAGGTACCGGGACGGTATTTTCTGTAAAGCGCCTTGTACATGTCTCACACCTCCTGTCTGCAAATGAAAAATCCAGGTATAATCTGATATCTCTTAAAGGGATTTTCAGATAACCCCTTAATACAAATACCGCGCTGCGTGGCAAGACCGCACACCCACCTTTGATAATTATGATATACCCGTTACGGAGACATCAGACTCCGGACCGGCTGCCTCGCGGCACACGCGAAGTTCTGCTTAATGCTGCTCGGTTCCCCGCCTGACATGGTTCACAGTTTCACGTTGCGCAAGACCGGTCCTTCATCGCCTTTTGCCTGCGGCTGACAATACATCACAAAACCTGGGGTGGGGATTCATCCCTGCTGTAGCGGATTGCAGGTACAGGGCACCGCTAACTCCCCGAATAGTGCGGCCTTGCCCCGCAGCGCGGTTCAAAGCCCAACCATTATAACACATCGGATTGTTATTTTCAATACCAAATAATGCCCCATTCCAGAATCCGCGCCTTGCGGGATCAAAATGCGGACAACTCGGAATTTTTATCGGATGATTTTATAGAAAAACCGAAATTATGCCGATAATACGAAAGATATTTATGTGTTTGTTCCGCGGCAAAATTTTTAAGGAGCAGTACAATCAAATAATTGTGCAATCCCCGGAAATGGTGTATAATGGAAAATATTATTCCTGAAAGGAGACACTGATTCGTTTTATTGTTTCGTTTGTACCATTACACAATAACCGATAGGGAATTTAAATGAACAGGAGGTATAAAAAATGGGGCAAAGATTCTTAAACGAAGCGGTTTTTAAAGACTACGAAAACAGTCTGATCAATGAAGAGAAAAGCAAAGTCACCGTGGAAAAATACCTGAGGGACATCCGGCACTTTTTCAGGTACGCCGACTGCAGGGAGATGAGCAAGGAACTGGTGATCGATTACAAAAGGAAGCTCATCGAAGACGGTTATGCGGTCCGGAGCGTCAATTCCATGCTGGCAAGCCTGAACAGCCTGTTCCGGTTTATGGGTTGGACGGATCTGAGCGTGAGAAGCCTAAAAACCCAGCGAAAAATCTATTGCCCCGAAAGCAGGGAACTGACCAAAAGCGAATACCTGAGACTGCTTGACGCGTCAAAGGGGAAGGAGAGGATTCACCTCATACTCCAGACCATAGGGAGCACGGGGATCAGGATCTCGGAACTCAAGTATTTCACCGTTGAATCCGTCAGGACCGGGGAGATCACGGTTACGGCAAAGGGGAAAAACAGGTCAATACTCATTCCCTCAAAGCTGAAAAAGATGCTTCTGGATTTCGCCAGGGATCACGGGATCGAAAAAGGAGTACTGTTCCGTACCCGAAGCGGACAGCCGATGAACAGAAGCAACATCTGGACCGAAATGAAAAACCTGTGCAAAGCGGCAAAGGTGGAGCCGGGAAAAGTCTTCCCTCACAATCTAAGAAAATTGTTCGCCAGAACATTTTATAAGATAGAAAAGGACATAGCAAAATTGGCAGATCTTCTGGGGCACAGCAGTATTAATACAACGCGAATCTATATCGTTTCCACAGGTCTGGAGCACCGAAGGAAAATCGAACGATTGGGATTGCTTGAATAGATCGTACAGATATTCCGGGGTGATTTTTTTTAAATTCGGAAGGGATTACGGATCACGGTCTGTTCATCAGACGCCGGTGTAATTCACCGATCAAAGAAAAAACCTCCGAAGTGAGGCGGTCATTCGGCATCACAACAGAGGGCTGTACGATTTTTATTTAAATTTAAATACAATCACTACATAATTATTATTATGTAGTTAAACGGCCTGAAATCACATGACTGCAAAAACGCTGTTAAAACGGTCATTATTGCAATCGATATATATTTATTCTTATTGTAGCCTATCATTCATGGTTTGTCAATAGCATTTTAGTGTATTTTTATATAAATAGGAATGTTTTTTTGGCTATTTGAACGTAATTTGAGCCAAATAATTATGAATAAGAGCAGGTAAACCCATGTGCTCCATCCGCTCACATAATGCACGATATTATGTTGGCGGCGTGATATAAATATAGTATTCCCTAATAATTGTGCAAAAAGTGCTGATTCAGGCCGGCTTTTTTGCCTTACATACTCCGATGTACTCGCCAAAGCGCAGACCCGATGTACCGATCCTTAGATTCGTTGTATCATTACATCCTCAGAGTCTCGCATAGTCCTATATTTAGTGATCTAATACTAAATGTAGGACTTCTTTTTGCCTTGCCGCCAAGGGCCACATATACAATTTTGATATTTAATACTACATAATAATAATTATGTAGTTAAAACATGGCAGGTGTAAATTGCGGTTATTCAATTACTGAGAATCAGATCGGAGCGCGATTGTGTATGGCGTATAAGGATATTACGGGCCTTCGCTCGGGTAAGCTGACCGCCATCGAGCCCACAGACGAAAAGCGCAAAGGTTCCGTTCTGTGGAGGTGCCTGTGCGACTGCGGCGGCGAGGTCCTGCTTGAGGCGTACAAGATCACAAGCGGAGCCACAAAGAGCTGCGGCTGCGGCAGAAAGGGCCAGAGGGCCAAGGATCTGACCGGTATGCGGTTCGGCAGGCTGACCGCTCTCGAACGCCTTGAGGAAAAGAGCGGGAGCTGTTATCTCTGGCGGTGCCGCTGCGACTGCGGGAATGAGGTCAGCGCAACATCGAATAATCTGCTGAAGGGCAATACCACAAGCTGCGGCTGTGCGAAAAAGGAAGCCCTTAAAAACAACGCCGCGGATATTAAGGGAAGGCGCTTCGGAATGCTGACCGCTCTGCGTCCTCTTGATAAGAGGAGCGGGGGGAGCGTACTTTGGGATTGCCTGTGTGAATGCGGCAATCATTCTGAGGTCCCGCTGACCGCCCTTGTGTCGGGGAATACAAAGAGCTGCGGATGCCTTAAAACAGTCCATGAGCAGCCGCCCCTCCACTACATAGATGGGACGTGCGTTGAGCTGGTGCTGTCCGACAAGATCAGATCGGACAATACAAGCGGCTGTACCGGAGTTTACTGGAGAAGAAACAAGTGGGTTGCCAAGATCCAATATAAGGGCATTATCTATTCGCTTGGCAGCTTTTCGAAAATAGAGGATGCCATCAAGGCCCGCAAGGATGCGGAAGTGCTGGTCAAGGATGACGCCGCGTCGCTGCTGGCAAACGTAAGAAAGCCGGAAGGCAAGCGGCAGCATATTCACGTCGGTGAGACACAGCAGTATCTGAGATGATGCGCTATTAATTCCTGAGGAACCGAGTGCTGATGAAACCTAAACAGAGCCAGTCGGCGAGCAAATTGAAGAAATCAAAAGATCAGTTCCGGGACCGGCTGAAGAAGCTGAAGGAGCGATTGGCGGGCGATCCGGAAAAGCGGAAGGCCCGGGAAGAGGAAAAACAGCTCCGGCGGGAGCAAAAGCTCCGGGAAAAGACGAGTCCGGCAAGCTCGGAAGATCGCCCGAAAAAAGGGTTTCTGAGGAAAAAGAAAAAGCATGATGTTTCAGACATTCCGTCGGTTGACAGCCTTGAGGCGGAGCTGAAACGTGAAAAGTACAGGACCCGATATTACAGCGTCCTTCGCAGCACGATCTACGCGCTTATAACCGTCGCTGCTGCGGCGGTCCTGGTGGCAACGCTGTGGATGCCGGTCCTGCAGATCATGGGATCGTCAATGACACCGACTCTTGATGCGGATGAGATTGTCATCTCCATAAAGAGTTCCGGGTTCGAAACCGGTGATATCGTAGCGTTTTACCACAACAACAAGTTGCTGATTAAACGTGTTATCGCGGGCCCGGGACAATGGGTGGACATTGATGATGAAGGCAATGTTTATGTAGACGGCGAGCTTCTTGAGGAGCCGTACATAGACGAAAAAGCGGTAGGGCAGTGCGATATCGAGCTGCCGTGCCAGGTACCGGAGAACCGATGGTTTATGATCGGCGATCACCGATCGGTATCCATTGATTCCAGAAGCAGTCAGATAGGTTTCGTATCTGAAGAAATGATAGTAGGAAAGATCGTATACAGAGTCTGGCCGATAACGGCTTTTGGATCGATCAAATAAGGACGTCTTAACCGGGGAGGTTTACGTTTTGGATAAGAATGTACTGCAGCAGGCTGCAAAACTAAACAAGGAGCACAG